>JBBRXQ010000014.1:0-14761 GCA_038238515.1 Sphingomonadales bacterium
CCTCCCCTGAAGAGGAGGGGGGAAAGAAGCTACAACGCCTTGCTGAGCGCCTTGATGTCGATGTTCAAGATCTGGTCGTTTTCGGAATAGTCGACCGGGCAATCGATCAGGTGTACGCCCGGCGTATCGCAGCAATGCGCAAGCAGCTCTTGCAGATGCGCGGCGCTTTCCACCCGGTGGCCATGCGCACCATAGCTTTTAGCATATTTGACGAAATCGGGATTGCCATAAGTCAGCCCAAAATCGGCAAAGCCCATGTTGGCCTGCTTCCAGCGGATCATGCCATAGCTGCTGTCATTCAGGATCAGCACGGTGAGATTGAAGCCAAGGCGGACGGCAGTTTCCATCTCCTGGCTGTTCATCATAAACCCGCCGTCGCCGCAGATCGCCATGACCTTGCGCTCCGGGTAGAGCATCGCGCTCATCATCGCCGAGGGCAGGCCCGCGCCCATCGTGGCGAGCGCATTATCGAGAAGCACAGTGTTGGGATGATAGGCGGTGTAGCCGCGCGCGAACCAGATTTTATACACCCCGTTATCAAGGCAGATGATCCCATCATCGGGCATCGCGGCGCGGATCTGGCTGACCAGATGCGGCGGGAAGATCGGGAAGCGCGCGTCTGCCGCCAGCGGCGCGGTGTGCGCAATCTCGGCGGCGCGGTAGGACAGCATCTTGGTGAAATCCCACGCCGGATTGGGCGTGATCGCCTCTTTCATTTGCCACACCGCGTTGGAAATATCGCCGATCACCTCGATGCTGGGGAAATAAACCGGGTCAACCTCGGCGGTCTTGGTCGAGACGTGGATGACGGGTGTTCCGCCCCCCCACTGATCCCGGGCGTGCATGAAAAACGGCGGTTTTTCGATCACATCGTGGCCCAAATTCACGATCAGATCGGCATCCTCCACCGCGCGGTGGACAAAATCGCCCGATGAAAGCGCGGCGCAGCCCAGAAACTTGGGGTGCCGCTCATCGATCACGCCTTTGCCCAATTGCGTGGTGAGAAACGGAATGCCAGTCGCCTCGATAAATTCGAGCAGCATCTTGCCGGTCATCTTGCGGTTTGCGCCCGCGCCGATTACCAGCACCGGAGCCTTGGCATTTTGCAGCGCCTCAACCGCTTGGCTGATCGATTTGCCATCGGCTAGAGGGCGGCGAACGAGGCTGCGCTTCAACGGCCGCGATTCTGTGCGTTCCTCGGCAATGTCTTCGGGCAGCTCCAAATGCGTAGCGCCCGGTTTCTCCTCTTCAGACAGGCGATAGGCTTCGCGCACCCGGCTGGGGATATTGTCAGAGCTCTGCATCTGATGCGTGAACTTGGTGATCGGCTGCATCATCGCCACGACATCGAGGATCTGGAAGCGGCCTTGCTTGGATTTCTTGATCGGCTTTTGCCCGGTGATCATCAGCATCGGCATCCCGCCCAGCGTGGCATAGGCCGATGCTGATGATCACCAGATTGGTCGCCCCCGGCCCCAGCGTGGCGAGGCAGACCCCGGTCTTGCCGGTGTGGCGGCCATACGTGGAAGCCATAAAGCCCGCGCCTTGCTCGTGCCGCGTCAGGATCAGCTTGATCTTGGTGGAGCGCGAGAGCGAATCGAGGAAATCGAGGTTTTCCTCGCCCGGCACGCCAAAGATATACTCGCAGCCTTCTTCCTCAAGACATTCGATGAACAGATCGGATGCCTTTTTGCTGCTCGCTTCGGTCATATTGGGTTCCTGCTTGATCGGCACGCGGGTGCGCGCCTTTGGGAGAGGGTACCAATGCCATTCGTTATAAGCGTCCGTTAGGTTTCAGCAATCGCGGGTTTAATACCCGAGCGCGAGGTCCACTTGCCATTCCAGCGCCTCGCCAGCGTGGAACCGGGCCAAATTGCCAAGGAACCGCTGGGCCGAGCGCTGAAACATCGTTTTCTGCGCTCGGCCAGAAAGGTGCATGGTGACATGCGCATTTGGCAGCGACCAGAGCGGATGATCGGCCGGCAGCGGCTCGGGCGTGGTCACATCCAAAAACGCGCCGCCGATGCGCTGCTCGCTCAGCGCGGCGACCAGCGCCTCCTGATCGACTACCGAACCGCGCGCAATGTTGATCAGCACCGCGCTATCTTTCATGATCGCCAGCTCCACCGCGCCGATCATCGCATCGGTTTCTGGCGTGGCAGGCACCGCGAGGATCACCCAATCAAATTCGTGAAGCTGCGCGCGCCACTCGTGCGGTTGGAGCGTGCCATGGCCGCCAGAGCTTGCGGGCGAGCGCCGCACTTTGGTCACCTCCACCGCAAAGCCTTGCAGCATCCGGTCGATCAGCTGGCCAATCGCGCCATAGCCCAGCAGCAACGCCTTGCTCCCCGCCAGCTCGATCTTGCCCGGCGAATCCTCAAGCCACTCATGCCGGTCTTGCGCGCGCACCACCTCGCGGTAGCCTTTGGCCATCGTGAGCATCCCCATCACGACATATTCAGCAATGGTTACCGCGCTGATCCCGGCGCCATTGGTCACCCTAACGCCGCGCTGCGTCAGCAGATCGAGCGGAAAGAAATCGACGCCGGCGTAGAGCGAAGTGAGCCACTTGAGCTTTTTGGCCGCAACAATCGCGCGAACCATGTCGTCCATATCCTCCAGATCGAACCAGCCGATCTCAGCCTCTGGCGCCATGTCCATCAGCTCTTGCGTATGGCGGAAATAGAGCGGGGTGATCCATTCGGGCAGGTGCGGTTCGATCACTGGACGCGCGAGGGCGGGCATTACGAGCACGGTCATTGGGGCGATCCCTTTGCTTGCAGGAGTTTGGTATCATCGGCGATGGTGCTGCGCAGCGCGGCTTGCAGGCCTTGTTTGAAATCGGCGGAAAACAAGTCTTCGATCAGCCAGCGCCCGGCTTCGCGGCGCAGCCGCAGCCGCGCCATATAGGGCGCACGCTCGGTTACGCGCACCACAACGCGCAGCTCCGCAAGGCCCGGCGCGAGCATGCGGCGCGCGATGATCTTGCCGCGATAGGTCTTGGGGTCGCCATCCTGACAGCCGCAGAGCCAGTCAAAATCGTTCAGCGCATCAACCTCCCCAATCGCGGTGCTCAGCTTAAACCATCTCGCTATCAGCGCGCGAACCGGGCGCGCATAAATGGCGCGCTCGCTCGCCGGTGCTCCGTTTTGGCCCGCGAGATAGGGCGCATAGATTGTAGTTACCGACGATCCGGGCGTTGCCATCGAAGCGGCGGCGAGCGCGAGGGCGGCGAGGATGGTCATCGCGCGACTCCATAATATTCACGCATCGGGGGAGCATGAAGGCACTCAGCGAAACTGAACGGGCGGGCGATGAGCGGCCCAACCTCGGTGGCATCGCGGTGGCGCGGGTTGAACAAAAGCACATCGCCTTCAGGCAAGACTTTCGAAGTGACCGCAGCAAGCAGCGAGCGGCGCTGCGCCAGCCAATCGGATACCCAACTTCGGATTGCTGGCTCACCGCCTGCATCCGGGGCGCGCTCTGGCATTGCAGCGACTTCAATCCAGGCGAGCACCAGATCATTGGCTGCATCCGCAGGATCAGCCGGCTGATACCGCAGCGCAATCAGCACGGCGAGCGCAGCCTCTGAGGCAAAATGGACCAGCGGTTGGCCCGGCGGCGCATAGCGGGCACCATGTTGCAATGCACCCGCGCCATCAAGTGCGACATGCGCGGACCGGGTCACACGCCAGAGCTTCACAGCTCAAGCCGCCATTCCCAGCCCAGCGGATCGCCGTCCATCACTTCGACGCCCTTTGCCGCAAGTTCATCGCGCAGTGCATCGGAGCGAGCGAAATCCTTGGCCGCGCGGGCTTCCTTGCGCTGAGCGAGGATAACTTCGATTTCGGCTTCGGTGATTTGGGCGGACGTGGGGCGGATGCGCAGGTCTTGGCGAGTTAACGACAGCAGATTGAGGCCAAGCACGACGTCCATCGATGTTATCGCTTTGAGCTTTTGTTCGGCAGAACCCTTCACCGACAATACCGACTCCAACTCCGTAAGAGCAAGCGGGGTATTGAGATCGTCCGACATTGCTGAATCGAAATTCGGCAGCGTGTTGACGAAAAGTTTTGCGCCAGTCTCGCTCGGCCTTGTTTCATCTGTGCCATTCAGAAGCCGCTCAACCGCGATCACCATTCGCTTGAGCCGGGTCAGCGCCGCGCCCAGCCCTTCCCAGCTGAACTCCAGCTCAGACCGATAATGCGCTTGCAGGCACATCAGCCGGTAGGCGAGCGGGTGGTAGCCTTTATCAAGCAGCAGTTGCAGCCGCAGAAACTCACCCGACGACTTCGACATCTTGCCGCTGCGCTCGACCAGAAAGTTGTTGTGCATCCAGATGTTAGCGCCGGAATTTGCGGCCACTTCTAGCCCGCCCGAGCAGCAAATCGCCTGATGCGCCATATGAGCTTGATTCTGGGCGATCTCGTTGGGGTGGTGGATTTCGCGGTGATCGATTCCGCCAGTGTGGATATCGAATGGAAAGCCCAGCAGCGCGCCGCTCATCACCGAGCATTCGAGATGCCAACCCGGCGCGCCCCGGCCCCATGGGCTGTCCCACTCCATCTGGCGGTTTTCGCCCGGCGGCGTTTTGCGCCAGATCGCGAAATCAGCGGCCTGACGCTTGCCATCGACGGCGACAATGCGGCCCTCCCCGTCATCAGTAGCGGAGCGCGCGAGGCGGCCATAGTCGGCCACGCTGGCCACATCGAAATAGAGGCCCGATGGCAGTTCGTAGCAATGTTTATCAGCAATAGTCTGCGCAAATTCGATCATTTGCGGGACATAATCGGTGGCGATCGACCACTGCGCGGGCTGGCGGATATTGAGCGCCTTGATATCGTCCCAATAGGCCTGCGTATAATGCTTCGCGATGTCCCAGATCGATTGCGCAGATGCCAGCGCCGCTTTCTCCAGCTTGTCTTCGCCCGCATCGGCATCGTCGGTCAGATGGCCAACATCGGTGATGTTGATAATGTGGGTGAGCTTGTACCCTTTGAAACTGAGCGTGCGGCCCAGCACATCGGCGAAAACATAGGCGCGCATATTGCCGATGTGCGGGTAATTATAAACCGTTGGCCCGCATGAATAAACCCGCGCTTCGCCCAGATGAACCGGCGTGAATGGCTCAAGACTGCGGGTCAGGCTGTTGAACAGCGTGAGCGTCATGGGCTCAGAATCCGGCAAACGACACCGCTTCGCTCAGCGGCGCGCGCGGCACATCGAAGGCATTGACCAGCGCGGCATCATCGCGCTGGCCGATGGCGAGCGCGCAGAAAAATACGTGATCTTCGGGGATCGGCGCACAGGCGCGCACTTGGCTGCTATACATTGCCCACGATTCCTGCGCGCACGAATCGAGCCCCTCCTCGCGCAGCAGCAGCATCACCGTTTGCAGCCACATCCCGATATCCGACCATTGCGGCGGCCCCATATAGCGCGGGGTGTGCACCAGCATCATCACCGGCGCGCCAAAGCCGCGAAAATTATCAACAAACTGCGCCATCCGCCCCAGCTTGTCGCCGCGCGGGATGCCTAGCGCCTCATACATCGCCTCACCCACGCCCGCCCGGCGGGTCTCATAAACCCCGTCAAGCTCCTTGGGATAGATCGCATATTCCGGCGCATGCGCGGCGCGGCCTTGCGGCATCACCGCCATTACCGCCGCGATCAGCGCGGCCAGCGGCTCGCCAGCAAGCACATGCGCATTCCACGGCTGAACATTGCCGCCAGACGGCGCACGCTGCGCCTTTTCCAAAACGCGTGCGAGCACAGCCTGATCAACCGGATCAGACAGAAAGCGCCGGACAGAGCGGCGCGTGGCGACAGCGTCAGAGACGGATTGCGATGTGTTCATGGCCTAGTGGAGTGACCGACTAAGCCCGCCCCCGCAACCGGAAAATCAGTCGTCCTCAAACAATCCGGCGAGCTGCTCAACCATCGTGCCGCCCAATTGCTCAACATCCATGATCGTGACCGCGCGGCGATAATAGCGGGTCACGTCATGGCCGATGCCAATGGCGACGAGTTGGATTGGCGATTGCTTTTCGATCCACTGGATCACTTGGCGCAAATGCTGCTCAAGATAGCCCGCGTTGTTCACCGACAGTGTGGAATCATCGACCGGCGCGCCGTCTGATATCACCATCAGGATGCGGCGATCCTCGCGCCGCGCCAGAAGCCGCGAATGCGCCCAGATCAGCGCCTCGCCATCAATGTTTTCCTTCAGCAGCCCCTCGCGCATCATCAGGCCCAGATTCTTGCGCGCGCGCCGCCACGGCTCATCGGCCTTTTTGTAAACAATGTGGCGCAAGTCATTGAGACGGCCCGGATGCGCAGGCTTCCCGCCCGCCAACCACGCCTCACGCGATTGGCCGCCTTTCCATGCGCGGGTGGTAAATCCGAGGATCTCGGTTTTCACGCCGCAGCGCTCCAGCGTGCGCGCCATGATATCTGCGCTGATCGCCGCAATCGAGATTGGCCGCCCGCGCATCGATCCCGAATTGTCGATCAACAGCGTGACCACGGTGTCCTTAAACTTCACCTCGCGCTCGATCTTGTAAGACAGCGAATGGCCGGGCGAGCTGATCACGCGCGCCAGCCGCGCGGCATCGAGCATGCCTTCTTCCTGATCAAAATCCCACGAGCGGTTTTGCTGGGCCATCAGCCGGCGCTGCAGCCGATTGGCCAGCCGGGTAACCACGCCTTGCAGCCCCTTCAATTGCGCATCGAGATAGGCGCGCAGGCGGACTAGCTCTTCTTCATCGCAAAGCTCTGTGGCGGACACGACTTCATCGTGCGCGGTGGTGAAGGGTTTATAATCCCAGCTGTCGGGCAGATCGGTCCACGGGCGATTGGGCCGGGTGGGCAGCATGCCCTCCTCGCCATCATCCGCCATATCGGCATCGGCGGACTCCTCGGGCCGCTCAACATCCTGTTCTTGCTCGCCCTGCTCCTCGCTCTCGCTGTTCTCGCCCGCAACTTCGGTGGGCTGCTGATCGGCGGAGTCTTCAGATGGATCAGGCTGATCCTCGTCGTCGTTGTCGTTCTCGTCGTTTTTATCTTCGTCGTTGTCGTTTTGCTCGGTCTCGTTCGTCTTAGTGAGATCGAGATGGCCGAGCATATTGAGCGCGAGCTGCTGAAACGCTTTTTGATCGGCCAGCACATCGGCGAGCGCGGCAAAATCGCCATCCGCGCGTTCGGAAATCCAGCCGCGCACCATCTCGGTGCCCGCCTCTGCGCCGGGCGGAATTGGCTCGCCGGTGAGCTTTTCGCGCAGCAGCATCGCGAGCGCAGAGGCCAGCGGCACCTCTTCACTGTTTGCGGCGCGCGCAATCGGATCGCTGGCGAGCCGCGCATCGGTAACCGCGCCGATATTGCCGCGCATCCCCGCGTAGCCGTTTGTGCCCAGCGCTTCATAGCGCACTTGCTCAACCGCATCATAACAGGCGCGCGCGGCGGATTCTGCCGGAGCGCCGCGCTGGTGCAAGATATCGTTGTGCAACCGCAGCCGCAGCGCCATCGAATCGGCCGCGCCGCGCGCAAGCGCCACTTGCGCCGCCGGAAGCGTGCGCCCCGGCATCGGCAGCCGGATATTGCCGCCCGTTTGGCTCGCGGCCTCGGCAGTCCAGGCAATTTCGACTTCGGGGTCTTCGGACACCGCGCGTGCGGTGCCCGTTAGCACGGTGCGAAATTGATCGAGGGGGGTGATGTCGCTCAAGCTAGCTCCGCTGCATTATCTATCAGCCAATGCTTTGCCCCGTCTTGGCCCAATCTGCAAGAAAGCCCTCGATGCCCTTTTCGGTCAGGACGTGCTTAAACAGGTTTTTGATTACGGCGGGCGGCGCGGTGATCACATCTGCGCCGATCCGCGCGCTTTCCAGCACATGGACGCCGTGGCGGATCGAAGCGACGAGGATCTCTGTGGAATAGGCGTAGTTGTCATAAATCAGCCGGATGTCGCGGATCAGCTCCATCCCATCAAACCCGTTGTCATCGTGGCGGCCCACAAACGGCGAGACGAATGTGGCGCCCGCTTTGGCGGCGAGCAGCGCCTGATTGGCCGAGAAGCACAGCGTGACATTGACCATCGAACCGTCGCCCGTCAGCTTTTTGCAGGTCTTGAGCCCGTCCATCGTCAGCGGCACCTTGATGCACACATTGTCGGCGATTTTGCGCAGGATTTCAGCCTCGCGCATCATCCCCGCGTGATCGAGCGCGACCACTTCAGCGGAGACCGGACCGTGAGTAAGCGCGCAGATTTCCTTGGTCACCTCCATGAAATCGCGGCCTGACTTGGCGATTAGCGACGGGTTGGTGGTCACCCCATCAAGCAGCCCGGTATCGGCCATCTCGGCGATTTCGGCGGTGTCGGCGGTGTCGACGAAGAATTTCATGGGGCGTGGTCCTGCGTGATGGGGCGAAGGTGATTCCCGGCACGCTATAGGGAGAACAAGCGCGGCTGTCAGGTGCATCAGGTGCGGGTGCATCAGGCTTTGACCCATTTGGAGGCGCTTGTCCGCGACTTTCGTTGCAGCGCGGGGTTTCGCCCGGTGCGCGCGGGGCCATATAGCAGTTTCTCATGAACCGTGTCCGCTGCCTCATCTTCAACGCTGCGCTTGGTCCGCTCGATTACCGCGTGCCTGCGGGCATGGCGGTGGAGCCGGGCAGCGTGGTGCTTGCGCCGCTCGGGCCGCGCCAGATTGTGGCGGTGGTGTGGGAGGCTGAACGGCTGCCCGGCGCGGATATTGCCGAAGCCAAGCTGCGCCCGCTGCTTAGCGTTCTGCCCGTGCCGCCGATTCCCGCGCCTTTGCGGCGGCTAGCCGAATGGTGCGCGGATTATTACCTTTCCCCGTTGTCTTCGGTGGTGCGCATGGCGCTGTCGAGCAGCGCGGCGCTGCGCGGCGGCGGCACGGTGACGGAGTATCGTCTGACCGGAAACGAACTGCCCAGAATGACCCCGCAACGGCTGCAGGCGATGGATCTGATCGGCGATGAGCAAGGCTCGATCCGCGAGCTGGCCGAGATCGCGGGCGTTTCTGACGGCGTGCTGCGCGGGATGGTCAATGCCGGGCTGCTGGAGCCGGTCACGGTCGATAGCGACCGGCCTTATCCCCCGCCCGATCCCGGCTTTGCCCAGCCGATGCTGTCGCAGCTTCAGGCCGAGGCTGCGGCCACGATGGTAAGCGCGGTCAATGCGCGCGAATTCCGCACGTTCCTGCTCGATGGCGTGACTGGCTCAGGCAAGACCGAGGTTTATTGCGAGGCGATTGCGGCGGCGATTGAGGCGGGCGGCCAAGTGCTCGTGCTGCTGCCCGAAATCGCGCTGACGGCGGCGTTTCTGGCGCGGTTTGAGGCGCGCTTCGGGGCCGCGCCCGTGCTTTGGCATTCCGGGCTTAAGGCTTCGGAGCGGCGGCGCGCTTGGCGGCAGGTGGCGTTTGGCGGTGCGCGGGTGGTGGTCGGCGCGCGCTCGGCGCTGTTTCTGCCCTTCCCCAAATTGGCGCTGATCGTGGTGGATGAGGCGCACGAGGTTTCTTTCAAACAGGACGACGGCGTGCGCTATAATGCGCGCGATGTGGCGGTGATGCGCGCGCGGTTTGAGGGCGCGCCGATCATTCTGGCGAGCGCCACCCCCGCGCTGGAAAGCCTGCAGATGGCCGAGATGGGCCGGTATGAACGGCTGGTGCTGCCAGACCGGTTTGGCGGCGCGCGGCTGCCCGAGATCCGCGTGGTCGATCTGCGCGAGGATCAGCCGCCGCGCGGGCGCTGGCTCGCCCCGCCGCTAGTCGCCGCGCTTGAAGAACGAATGGCGCGCGGCGAGCAGAGCCTCTTGTTCCTCAACCGGCGCGGCTATGCCCCGCTGACGCTTTGCCGCGCCTGCGGGTTTCGCTTCAAGTGCCCCAATTGCTCGGCCTGGCTGGTGGAGCACCGGCTCTCGCGGCGGCTGGCCTGCCACCATTGCGGCCACGAAGTGCCCCCGCCGCCCACCTGCCCCGAATGCGGCGAACCCGATTGCCTTGTCGCCTGCGGCCCCGGGGTGGAGCGGATCGCCGATGAAGTTCAAGAAATTCTGCCCGATGCGCGGGTTGCACTGGTCACCTCAGACACTTTGACAAGTGCGGCCAAGGCGGCGGAGTTTGTGGCCATGGCGGAAAGCGGCGCGATTGATGTGATCGTGGGCACGCAGCTGGTGACCAAGGGTTTCCATTTTCCCGAACTCACGCTGGTGGGCGTGATCGATGCGGATATGGGCCTGGAGGGCGGCGATTTGCGCGCTGCCGAGCGCACCTATCAACAAATCGCGCAAGTCGCCGGGCGCGCCGGGCGCGGGGCGAAACCCGGCGAAGTCTTGATCCAGACACGGCACCCAGCGGCGGCGGTGATCGCCGCGCTGGCCAGCGGCACGCGCGATGCGTTCTACGCCGCCGAAACCGAAGCGCGGCGCGAAGCAGGCGCGCCGCCATTCGGCCGCTGGGCCGCGATCATCGTATCGAGCGAAGACGACGCCGAAGCGCGCGAAGCCGCCCGCGCGATCGGCGGCACCCGGCCCAATTTGCCCGATGTGATGGTGCTCGGCCCCGCCCCCGCGCCGCTATCGCTGCTGCGGGGCCGCTACCGCTACCGCCTGCTGATCAACGCGCGCCGCTCAGCGCAAGTCCAGCAAATCATCCGCCAGTGGCTCGATGGGCTATCGTTCCCGCCCGGCGTGCGCGTGGCGGTTGACATCGATCCCTATTCGTTTGTCTGAACGGAAAAAGTGTCAAGCGTCACTTGACGTTCTGTGTTTCGTCAAGTATGGCTTGACAGGTGGAGATCGAGAGCATCCGCCATAAGGCCCTGCGTCGGTTTTTTGAAACCGGCAACGCCAAGGGGCTCGTAGGGGATGCGGTTCGCCTGCGCAAAATGTTGGCGTTCATTGATTCCGCCGAATCGCTGAATGAGTTGGCAGTGCCGCCGAATTACGGGCTGCATGCGCTGACCGGCGATCGCCAGAGCAGCTGGGCCATGACCGTCACCCGCAATTGGCGGCTGACCTTCGGGGTCAATGACGCGGGCGCACTGACCGAGCTGGACCTGGAGGACTATCATGGCGCTTAAGATGCATCCCTCGCTTGCCGGACATGTCGGCGATTGGCTCAAGAGCGAGATTGTCGAACCCTACGGTATCAATGTTGCCGCGCTTGCTCGCCATTTCGGCGTCTCGCGTCAGGCGCTGAGCACTTTGCTCAATGGCCATGCCAGCCTGTCGGCAGACATGGCGATCCGGTTCGAGAAGGCGTTCGGCATCAAGGCCGATACCTTGCTGCGGATGCAGACCGCCTATGATCTGGCCCAAGCGCGCGAGCAGCACATTCCTGTGGCAAAGCTGGAAAGCGCGGCCTGATCGAGCCGCGTGCGCCAAAGCCAACAGCGCGCTCCTCGCCTATCTGGCATTGAGTAAGCGTGAGCCAGAGGCGACGGAACGGGCGCTAGGGTGAGGAATTGCGATCAATTTTGGTCCTTCAAGACTGCACTGATCTTCCCAACACCATGAATTAGCAATCCTTCGGCAGCACGACGGGCACTCGGATTCAGAATAAGTTTCTCAATCAATTCTGTTGTGGGTTCGGGTGCTCCAGCATCACGAGATGCAGCACGAGCCATAGCCGTAAGGATCATCCGTAATTCGGACTCTTTTCGAGCTTCCTCCCTTCCAGCGGCAATGCCATCTAAATCCAAATCCAAAACACAGTACCGCCCGGTGCATCGTGCATCGGCGCAGTTCTCACCGCTGGTAGGGCAAACGAAATTGCGCACTTTGGATGATCCCAGATTCGAAGATGCCTGATGGTTACCCGCCTTATGCCTCCACCAAAGGCATTAAGAGATAGACTTTTATCTGCGTGGCATTTTAATCCAATGCGCGAAAGATATTAAGCCTTTTCGCGCTCCAGCAGCTCCCGCTTGATATCCAGCCCCCACGCATATCCTCCCAGCGAACCATCAGTGCGGATGACGCGGTGGCAGGGGATGAGCACCGAGACATGGTTTGCGCCGTTCGCGCTGCCCGCTGCGCGCACCGCGCTGGGATTGCCAATAGCGGCGGCCAATTGAGCATAAGTGCGCGTTTCGCCCAGCGGAATGCGGCGCAGCGCCTGCCACACCGCCTCTTGAAACGCGGTGCCTTTCACATCGAGCGGGATATGCGCATGGTCCCCCGGGGTTTCGACCGCCGCGACCACTTGCGCCAGAAGCGCTTCAAACGCCTCGCCGCCCTCGATCAGTTCGGCGTGGGGAAAGCGCGCGCGGATCGCGCCGCCATCTTCGCCGAACGACAAGCGGCACACGCCTTTGCCGGTCGCGGCTACCAGCATCGCCCCCAGCGATGTCGGCACCACCGCCCAGTGGATTACCGCGCCGCGCCCGCCATGCGCCCAAGCCGAAGGGCTCATGCCCAGCCGCCCTTCGCTGGCGGCATAAAAGCGCGAGGGGCCGGAAAAGCCTGCGTCATAAATCGCATCGGTCACGCGTTCGGACTTCGTTAAGGCTTGGGCGGTGCGCTCGGCGCGCAAAGCGCGGGCATAGGCGGCGGGCGACAAGCCCGTGTGGCGGGTGAACACGCGCTGGAAATGCGCGGGGCTATAGCCGCACTCGGCGGCGAGGCTGGCCAGCGCTAAAGTCTGCCCTGCCGCCTGAATCGCGGCGATGGCGGCCAGCACCGCACGCTCATCGCGCGAGACATCATCGGGCGAGCAGCGCAGGCAAGCGCGCAGGCCCGCCTCGCGCGCTCCCTCGCCGTCGCTGAAAAAGCGGACGTTTGCGCGGCTTGGATGCCGCGCGGCGCAAGAGGGGCGGCAATAGATACCGGTGGTCAGCACGCCCGTTACAAAGCGCCCGTCAAAGCTCCGGTCTCGCTCAAGCACCGCTGCCCATGCCTCATCATCGCTCACCATGCTTGGTCTCCTTGCTCGTTTCATGCCGGTTCGCGCAGGCGGAGAACAGTGCCGAGTTGCTCGTTTGACCCAATACCGCATCGTCCGCCGCGCTCTGGTTACCACGCTTTGCCGCGTGCGCGCCCGCGCTGCGTCCCGCAGTTTGCGGTCAAAGCAAAATTTTGGCAAAACCGCCGCCTGCGAGCGCGCTTCGCACCCGCACAACCGGCTCCTCCCCGGCGAAAAAGCCTTGCTGCGAACTGCTATCTTGTAATGCGGCGGCTACGTTGCTAGGCGCGCCTTGTCTGCGGGCCGCTGTGTATTTGTGCATAGCACCATGGCTGGGCTGGCTTATCCTTGGTGAAGGGAACTTTGACGCGTGGAGATTTCCGGCGGGATTACGGCCAGCTTGGCAGGGCGCTATGCTTCCGCGCTCTATGATCTGGCGCTAGCGCAAGGCAATGTGCCTGCAGTTGAGAGTGATCTTGAAACGCTCGCCCGCGCGATCCGCGAATCGGATGATCTTGCAGGCTTGATCAAAAATCCAGAAGTGCGCCGCGATGATGCCGCCAAGGCCATCGCCGCTGTGGGTAAACTGCTCCAACTTTCGCCGCTGACTGGCAATTTTCTCGGCGTGCTCGCCGCCAATCGCCGCCTCGCCTCGCTGCCCGATATGGCGCGTGCTTTTGCCGCAATCGCAGCAGCAGCACGCGGCGAAGTAGCGGCGCAAGTGACCAGCGCGCACCCGCTCGATGCTGGCCAAATCGCCGCACTTGCCGAAAAACTCAAAGCGCTTGAGGGCTGCGACGTAAAACTCAATGCTATCGTCGATCCTGCGATACTTGGCGGTCTGGTTGTCCAGATCGGCAGCCGCATGATCGATAGCTCGATCCGCACCCGTCTCAATTCACTCGCCCAAGCAATGAAGGGCTAAGAGCCCCGCAAGGGCTCCGATGAAAGGCTGAACATGGAAATCCGCGCCGCTGAAATCTCGAAGGTCATCAAGGACCAGATCGCCAACTTCGGCACCGAAGCCCAAGTTACCGAAGTGGGCTCCGTGCTCTCGGTGGGCGATGGTATTGCCCGCATCTATGGTCTGGACAAGGTTCAGGCCGGCGAGATGGTTGAGTTCTCAAACGGCGTGAAGGGCATGGCGCTCAATCTTGAGGCCGATAATGTCGGCGTCGTGATCTTCGGCTCGGATGCTGAGATCAAGGAAGGCGATGTCGTCAAGCGCACCGGCACGATCGTCGACGTTCCTGTTGGCAAGGGTCTGCTTGGCCGCGTGGTCGATGGCCTTGGCAATCCAATCGATGGCAAAGGCCCGATTGAATATACCGAGCGCAAGCGCGTTGAAGTGAAAGCGCCCGGCATTATCCCGCGCCAATCGGTGTCTGAACCCGTGCAAACCGGCCTCAAAGCCATTGACGCGCTCGTTCCCGTGGGCCGCGGCCAGCGCGAATTGATCATCGGCGACCGCCAGACCGGCAAGACCGCGGTGGCCATCGACACCTTCATCAACCAGAAGGGCGCAAACGCGGGCGACGACGAAAAGAAGAAGCTTTACTGCATCTACGTCGCCATCGGCCAAAAGCGCTCCACCGTGGCGCAGATTGTGCGCCAATTGGAAGAGAACGGCGCGATGGAATATACCATCGTGGTCGCCGCTACCGCTTCGGAGCCCGCGCCGCTGCAATATCTCGCGCCTTACACCGGCGTGACGATGGGCGAATTTTTCCGCGACAACGGCATGCATGCTGTCATCGTGTATGACGATCTTTCGAAACAGGCCGTGGCGTATCGCCAGATGTCGCTGCTGCTACGCCGTCCTCCGGGCCGCGAAGCTTATC
>JBBRXQ010000015.1:0-14568 GCA_038238515.1 Sphingomonadales bacterium
GGCCCTCGTGCGTGAAGTCGTCCAGTGGCTATGCCGATTTCTGCGCCTAACCCAAATTCGCCCCCATCAGCGAATTGGCTGGACGCATTGTGCATGACGATCGCGCTATCAACTTCGGTCAGGAACTGTTCAGCGGCCGTCCGATCGGCGGTGACGATCGCATCGGTATGGCCTGAACCATGGCACGCGATATGATTCATGGCAGCATCAATCCCATCAACTACCGCTACAGCCAAAACGGCATCAAGGTATTCTGTGTCCCAATCGCTATCAGTGACAGGCTGGATCCGGGAATCGATTGCGCGGGCACGCGCATCACCGCGTAATTCGCATCCTGCATCAAGCAGCGGCGCGACGAGACCGTGGGGGTCAGGATAAGTAGCGTCAATAAGCAAGGTTTCCATGGCACCGCAAATACCTGTGCGGCGCATTTTGGCGTTGAGTGCAATCGCGCTAGCCATCTCCGGATCGGCAGTCCGTTCAATAAATGTATGGTTGATCCCATCGAGATGCGCAAGCACAGGTACGCGCGCATCCGCCTGGACGCGCGACACAAGACTTTTTCCGCCACGCGGAACAATCATATCAATCAACCCAGCGGCTGCGAGCATCGCACCAACAGCAGCTCGATCTTGTGTAGGCAACAGCTGCACCGCTTCGGCAGGAACGCCGCAGGATACCAGCCCTTCAGCGAGCGCAGCGTGAATCGCGCGATTTGAATGGACCGCTTCAGTGCCCCCGCGAAGCAGCACTGCATTACCAGACCGCACGCAAAGTGCTGTGGCATCGGCGGTTACATTAGGACGACTCTCGTAAATGATCCCAATAAGCCCGATCGGCACACGCAAGCGTTCCAAAACCATACCATTGGGCCGCAAGGTTTTATCGATCACTCGGCCTACTGGATCATCAAGCACCGCAACATGCTCAACAGCGCTAGCCATATCTTCTAGACGCCCTTGATCGAGCTTCAAGCGATCGATCATAGCGCCCGAAAGGCCGCTGTTTTTGCCATTGGCGATGTCAATCGCATTAGCGGCTAGGATTGTTGGTGCAGCTCGGCGCAAGGCATTAGCCGCTGCTTTTAAGGCAGCCTCCTTAGCTGATGTTGGCATACGGGCGAGCACCCGTTGTGCGACGCGCCCAGCGTGAGCGAGACGTTCAACCAGATCTGTTATCGATTCGATGGCGGGCGGAGCAAATGTTGACATACGCGTAATAATAACACGAGCGAGCGCCCGTGTCAGCCGTTGCTAGCCTGACGCTCAGCCGATTCGCGTGGTTAATTCGCCAAAATGTGATCCCAAAACGCGCTAAAAATGTCCTACATCAGTCCGAATCGCTCGCTTCACCGAACAAGCAACACATTTCGCCTCACCTTTGGCCATTACGATTCGCTCCATAGCATCTGCCTCGATAGGCGATTGTTTTCTGAAGAGCGAAAAGCCGTTTTGGGTGGGGGTCGTTATTCTACCGGTTGTGACACAATTAAGGCCCAGCGCAAAAACCAGGCTGGGCATCGTAGAACGCGTACGCAGTTGGTTCCCCCAGCGTGAATTCTTCATGCGCTCCAATGGGCAAGTTCGCTTCATCCGAATTTCCAGCCGCTTACAAATGCGTGTAGCGGGCGCGACTTCTGCGGCACTAGCGATCTGGGTTCTAATGTTCCTTTGGATGCTCATATCGCAACTGCTTGACAGTTATGATCGCGCCTCACTGCTTGAACGCGAGGCGGCAGTGGCAACAGCTGAAAGTCGCGTTGCCAAATTTCGCGATAACTTGGGGGCATTGACTGCTGATCTCGCTCAGCGGCAAACCTTCATTGAGAAAAGCGTCCAAAGCGCGATCGGAGTTCTACCCCAAAATTTGCCGCGTGGCTCCGTCTCAGACATTAGCGCTGAAACAGGCAAGACGGTGCACGAGATCTCGGTGGTCTTTCCAGAAGCGGAGGGGCTGGCGAAGCTACAGGCTCGTCAGCTTGCCTTTGTAGAGCAGATTACCCGCTTTGCCGATGCACGAGTAACTCGCGCTGAGTTTGTAATGCGTCGAGTCGGCCTCGACCCAAAAGTCATTACGGCAGCGGACCGCAATGCAATCGGCGGTCCGCTCATTCGCCTGTTTACTGGTTCAGGGGAAATAGTTGACCCTCGCTTCGCGCGATTGGGCATCAGCTTGGCCCGACTGAGCGCCATCGAACAAGGTCTGGCCCATGTTCCAAACACGCTTCCCGCCAGCTTACAATTCATCTCTAGTGGCTTTGGCTTCCGGATTGATCCGTTTACAGGTGGAAGCGCATTTCATGCAGGGCTAGATTTTCGAGGTCCCATCGGCACGCCCGTTTATTCAGCTGCGCAAGGACTGATCAGCTTCACGGGCCTGAAGCAAGGATATGGCAACTGCATTGAGATAAGTCATGGCCGTGGATTGTTGACGCGTTACGCGCATCTCTCACGAATCGGCGTAAATGTTGGTCAACGGGTTGGTGCTGGAAACGCAATTGGCGCTATCGGCGACACTGGACGATCAACGGGCGCACACCTGCATTTCGAGGTGCGAATTGGTGACCGATCAGTCAATCCTCGCCCTTTTCTTGAGTCACCCGTTCTGGAGGCAAAAACCTATGTTTTCGAAGAAGCTCGAGCCGGGTCCCGCAAACCTAGTCCGACCAGCGGGGGCCAGTAACGTCATGACCACGACGTTTTCAGTACTTGGTGCCGACTTGGCGATCAAAGGTGACGTCACCGCCAGCGCAGATCTTCATATTGACGGCCATATCGAAGGTGACATTACTTGCACCACGCTGGTTCAAGGTGAGGGGAGCATAATTCACGGCGCCATCATGGCGCAATCCGCGCGATTGTCAGGCACTGTGCTTGGCGCCATCAAGGTGGATCAGTTGACTATCTTGAAAAGCGCACGAATTCTCGGCGACGTCGCATATAATGCTGTGATGATTGAACTGGGCGCGCACGTAGAGGGTCAGCTTAGTCAAGGCCTGCGCGTAACGGCAAGCGACTCCCCCATTGCTCTAGTGAGTTAAATGCCTCAGCTATCAGAATGACCCTCGGCGCGTCTTGCTTCGAGCCAGGCTTGTGCCTCGGCCTCCTGCGAAGCGGCAGAGCTTGCCTTAGTTTGCGCATCACGCTCTGCCCGCAGCTCCTCGATCAACGCATCTCTGTCCGTGCCAAGCCGCAGATCGCGAGCCCCTTGGTCTTCCTCGATCCCCGCGCGCTTCGCAGCTTTTGCAACCAATCCATCTAATTCGCGTTGCGAGCAAAGTCCAAGGGTGACCGGATCCTTGGGATTAATATTTGAGATATTCCAGTGGCTACGATCACGTATCGCAGAGATCGTGTTGCGCGTGGTACCAATTAGCTTGCCGACCTGAGCATCCGAAATTTCAGGATGGTTGCGCAAAATCCAGGCAATACCATCAGGCTTGTCCTGACGCTTTGAAACAGGGGTGTATCGAGGCCCTTTAGTGCGGCTCACGGAAATTGGCGCACGCTGCATTTTAAGCAGATAAGTCGAGCTTGCTTGACCGCGTTCAATCTCGACTTGAGTCAATTCGCCGGAATGTACCGGATCTCGCCCAGTGTATTTAGCTCCCGCCAAATCATCAGCCATTGCCTGCACTTCAAGGATGTGCAGGCCGCAAAAAGCAGCGATCTGCTCAAAAGTAAGCGCGGTATTGTCGACAAGCCATGACGCTGTTGCATGAGGCATTAACGGGTACGTGGGCTGGTTGCTCACGAGCACTCTCCGGGTAAACTGAAAAAATAATGGCCGCCCTTTCGGGCGGCCTCATCCAAGGTGCTTAGTGTACCGGTCGCAAGGCTACAAGCCTATTCGCGCAAGGGTTCTGCTGCATGACCAGATTTTCGCGCTATCTGCTAACCGCCAACACGATCTTGCCAATGTGTGCGCCACTTTCCATCCGCCTGTGTGCTGCCGCCGCCTGGTCAAGCGGAAACGATTGATCCATCACCGGCCGCAATGATCCTGCCTCTACGAATGGCCACACTGTCTGGTGAATTTCGTCCGCCAGCATCGACTTGAAGTCGTTTGATCGTGGCCGCAGTGTAGAACCCGACAGAGTTAGGCGCCGACGCATGATTTCAGCCATGTTAATCTCAGCACGCACTCCTCCCTGCACTGCGATGGTAACATGGCGACCATCGTCGGCCAGGCATTTGAGATTGCGCGCGACATAATCTCCTGCGACCATATCAAGCACTAGGTTTACACCAGCACCGTCAGTAATGCGGGCCACCTCCTTAACAAAGTCACTTGCCTTGTAATCGATGGCACGATCGGCTCCTATGGCGAGTGCAGCAGCACATTTCACTGGCCCACCGCACGTGACAATCACAGTGAGCCCAAAAAGCTTACCCAAAAGAATCGCCATGGTTCCAATGCCGCTGGTCCCGCCATGAACCAAAACAGTCTCACCGTCACAAGCCCAGCCTCGCTCAAACACATTGTGCCATACTGTGAACAGTGTTTCGGGAAGTGCAGCCGCTTGAGCAAGGGAAAGCCCGAAAGGTACCGGAAGGCAGTGCCCCGCCTCTGCTACGCAGTACTCAGCGTAGCCACCACCTGCCACCAGGGCGCAAACCATTTGCCCGGCCAAAGGAGTGGAAACACCAGCGCCCAAAGTTACAACCTGCCCCGAGATTTCGAGTCCCGGAATGGCCGAAGCACCTGGCGGAGGCGGATACAGCCCCAGCCGCTGGATCACATCTGGGCGATTCACGCCCGCAAAAGCGACGCGAACGAGCACTTGGCCTGGCCCGGGCGTAGGAAGCGGCAAAGTTTCGAGCCGCAGCACTTCAGGCCCTCCAGGGCCCTCAATTCCAATTACGCTCATCGCGGCTGGTAGTGGCTGCATCGCCATGCCCCCTGATACGAATGTCTTGGCTGTTGTTTGCATTCCGCCCCCGAAACAGCCCGATCTACGCCCTATCGATGCGATCGGTTGACAGCAAGGCTCAACCGGTCACTATGCTCACCGAAATGGAACTTGATGAACGAATGTGCCCATTAGGCGACTCTCTGACCCAACTGGTGTCAGAACCACTCGACCTTTACTCTCATGCGGAATTGACGGACCGTGTGGCGGCACTCGAGAATGAAATTGCTAGGGTAATGGCTCACCGGAAAAAGGTTTCGGCTCAGCGCACCGGAGCAGAAGCCCTATTCAAGCGCCTTAATAACTGCGGACCAAATCGATGACAGTCGCCGTCTTTGGGGAATCAGGTCTTCAAGAGTTGCTGACCAACCACCATATTAAGCCGGGGTGAATGGTCACATTGCCCCAATCGGCTTTCTCCCTTGCTGCTTGTTTAGCTCAGGTTAACCAACAGCGTGTTTATCTCCCGAAAGGGATCCTCCCTTGGCCGCTCTTGCGGCGGCCAGCCAGAAAGATGGATCATGCCCAGTTTCGCGCAAAGCCTTGAAAAGACGCTGCATACCGCACTCAGCAACGCGTCAGAACGCAGTCACGAGTATGCGACGCTTGAGCATCTTTTGTTAGCGCTCATCGATGATCCCGACTCTGCCCAAGTGATGCAGGCTTGCGGGGTCGATCTAGGCGATTTGGGCGATGTCGTGCGCCAATATCTCGATCAGGAATATCAGTCACTTAAAACCAAAGACAAGGCAGATCCCCAGCCAACCGCAGGTTTCCAGCGTGTGATCCAGCGCGCAATCTTGCACGTTCAGTCTTCGGGCAAAGACACCGTAACCGGTGCCAATGTGCTTGTCGCTCTTTTCTCCGAGCGTGATTCTTACGCAGTTTATTTCCTTCAGCAGCAGGATATGAGCCGTCTCGACGCGGTCAGTTTCATCAGCCACGGTATTGGCAAAGGCGGCCGCCAGGTAGAAAATCGTAGTCCCAAAGGAACTGAGGAAGTACAGCCTCAGACTGAAGAAAAGGCTGAGAGTAAAGGTGCCAAAAAGGATTCGGCGCTCGATCAATTCTGCGTCAACCTTAACGAAAAAGCCTTGGCCGGCAAGGTCGACCCGTTGATTGGCCGCGGTCCTGAAGTGGACCGCACAATCCAGATATTGTGCCGTCGCTCAAAGAATAATCCGCTCTACGTAGGCGATCCTGGTGTCGGCAAAACCGCGATCGCTGAGGGGCTAGCGCGCAAAATCGTAGAAGGCGATGTACCAGAGGTGCTTGCCCCAGCGGTGATTTATTCACTCGATATGGGCGCGTTGTTAGCGGGCACGCGCTATCGCGGCGATTTTGAGGAGCGGCTTAAACAAGTCGTCAACGAGCTAGAAAAAATGCCGGACGCGATCTTGTTTATTGACGAAATTCACACGGTTATCGGCGCGGGTGCAACCAGTGGCGGCGCAATGGACGCTTCAAACTTGCTCAAACCTGCGCTGTCGGGAGGCACAATCCGTTGCATCGGGTCGACCACATACAAGGAATTTCGTAGCCACTTTGAGAAAGACCGTGCCCTTCTCCGCAGGTTCCAGAAAATCGATGTTAACGAACCCACAATCGAAGACACCATAAAGATCCTCAAAGGCTTGCGTACGGCCTTTGAAGAGCACCATAAAGTTAAGTACACGCCCGATGCGATTAAAACTGCGGTCGAACTGTCAGCGCGCTACATAAACGACCGGAAGTTGCCGGACAAAGCGATCGACGTGATCGACGAAGTGGGGGCCATGCAAATGCTAGTGCCGCCGTCTAAGCGGAAAAAGATTATCACCGCGCGCGAGATAGAACAGGTGATTGCAACCATGGCGCGCATTCCCGCCAAATCAGTTTCGAGTGATGATAAGAAGGTGCTTGAGCATCTTGACCGCGACTTGAAGCGCCTTGTCTTCGGGCAGGATCAGGCAATCGAGGTACTGGCTAGCGCAATGAAGCTGAGCCGAGCAGGTCTTCGTGATCCGGACAAACCAATTGGTTCTTTTCTGTTTTCCGGACCAACTGGCGTCGGCAAAACTGAAGTTGCGCGCAGCTTGGCCCAAATAATGGGCATTCCGTTGCAACGCTTCGATATGTCCGAGTATATGGAACGCCACTCAATCAGTCGGCTAATAGGCGCGCCCCCGGGTTATGTCGGGTTTGATCAGGGCGGATTACTGACCGACGCTATTGACCAACAGCCACATTGTGTACTGCTGCTCGACGAAATCGAGAAGGCGCACCCTGATCTTTTCAATATCCTGTTGCAGGTGATGGATAATGGCCGCCTGACAGATCACCACGGCAAGACTGTCGATTTTCGCAATGTGGTGCTAGTGATGACTACCAATGCCGGTGCTTCGGACATGGCGCGAAATGGTATCGGTTTTGGAGATGTGTCGAAAGCAGATGCGGGCGACGAGGCCGTCAAAAAGATGTTCAGCCCGGAATTCCGCAACCGGATCGATGCGATAGTGCCCTTTGCTTATCTGCCGCCCGAAGTGGTGAGCCGCGTTGTGGACAAGTTCATTCTACAACTCGAGCTCCAGCTGGCCGATCAGAATGTTCACATCCAATTTGACAGCGATGCGCGCGCTTGGCTGGGCAAGCAAGGTTATGACCGGCTGTACGGTGCAAGGCCAATGGCACGCCTCATTCAGGAGAAAGTGAAAAAGCCACTGGCTGAAGAATTGCTTTTCGGGAAGCTCGCCACGGGCGGCGAAGTCCATGTCAGCCTCAAGCAAGAAGAAGGCAAAGATACTGCCCTCTCGTTTGAGCTAACTCCGGCAGCGCCCAAGTTGCTCAAGAAAAAACCGCGCAAAAGTAAGGCCAGCGACACGGCTGCCGAGCCTAACGCCGACGAAGCATAGTCTTTGTCGGCAGACTTGAAAGCGGGGCGCGAACATGTAATTTTGCGATCCGTTTTTTTTCAATCCCAAGCCAGATCGGTGATCTCATTGGCTTTGGCTGCCTGCTTGAGCGACCTTATGTGCCTGCGCGTTCAACACATAGTGCTGCACTCCCAATTGCATACCGGCCACAGCATCATCGGTCAGCTCGCGCATAAACGCGGCGGGCCTGCCGCCCCACAATTGGCGCGCGGCAATGCGCTTGCCCGGCGTCAGCAGGGCGCCAGCGGCGAGCATGCCATCACCCTCGATCACGCATCCATTCATCACGATTGTGCCCAATCCCACAAAAGCGCGATCTTCCAGCACACAGCCGTGGAGCATGGCCATATGCCCCACCAGCACGTCTTCCCCGATCAGTGTAGGAAATCCATCAGGATAGCGGGGATCGGGGCTATCGCAATGGATTACCGTACCATCCTGAATATTGCTCCGCGCGCCGATTACAATGCGGCTAACATCGCCGCGTAACACGCAATTGTACCAGATCGAAGCTTCTGGACCGATTTCGACATCGCCAATGATCCGACAGCCCGAAGCGATAAAGGCGCTCTTGTGAATGCGCGGAGATTTACCATGAATCGCGGCGATCGTAACATCGTGGTGCATAGCTATCCCCTCTGGCAGGCCGATGAATGCGTAAGAGTATGTGCGGGCAGAAAGGATTCCCTTCATGCACTTCAGGATGATCGAAATCTTCGTCTGGTTGGCGCGACATCCCCAGTCGTTGCATCAGCCCCCAACTGCGAGCATTTGCTTGAGTGGTAATCGCCATGATCGCGGGTACTTCGCTCAAATTAGTCCAAGCCCAGTATAATGAAGCCTCCGCTGCCTCACGCGCGTAGCCTTGGCCCCAAGCATGGCGCGCAAGCCGCCAGCCAATCTCGTGCTCAAAGATTGGCGCGGACGGCGGCAAAATTCCGCAAAAGCCAGTGAAGTCGCGCTCCACTTTGCGCTCAAGCGCCCAGAAACAATGGCCGTGATCTGCCTCAATTGCGGCGATCCGATCCACCACAGCATCGCTTTCTGCCCGGATCAGGCCCGAGAGATAGCGCATTACTTCATGGTCGCAACCCATTGCCCAGAACGGTTCACGATCCACGGCTTGCCAAGGCCGCAGCAACAAACGTTCAGTTTCGATCATGCGCCAAGCAAGCGCGCAGCGTGGAAGGCATGATAGCTGAGCACGCCAGAACAGCCCGCGCGCTTAAACGAAAGTAGCGTTTCGAGAACCAGCCCATCTCGCTCGCCCGCACCTGCAGCCACCGCCGCCTCAATCATCGCGTATTCGCCGCTGACTTGATACGCAAATACTGGCACTTGAAACGCTTGCTTCACGCGCACCGCGATATCTAGATAGGGCAAGCCCGGCTTCACCATCACGCTGTCTGCGCCCTCGGCTAGGTCAAGCTCAACCTCACGCAGCGCTTCCTCGGCATTACCCGGGTCCATTTGATAAGTCTTCTTATTACCCTTGAGCAGCCCGCTCGAGCCAACCGCATCGCGAAACGGTCCATAGAACGCCGAGGCATATTTAGCAGCATAGGACATTATTTGGACATTGATATGGCCCTCACCTTCTAATGCCTCACGAATCGCGGCAATGCGGCCATCCATCATGTCTGAGGGCGCGATAATATCAGCGCCCGCGGCCGCTTGATTAAGGCTTTGCCCGACCAGCACATCGACCGTGGCATCGTTAAGCACATAGCCCGCATCATCGATCAGCCCATCTTGCCCGTGGCTTGTATAGGGGTCGAGCGCAACATCGGTGAGAACGCCAATATCGTCTCCGCATGCATCTTTGATTGCCCGAATAGCGCGGCACATCAGATTGTCCGGATTAAGCGCTTCCGCGCCATCTGCGCTGCGCCGCTCAGGTTGTGTGTTGGGGAACAGCGCGAGACAGGGAATATCCGCTGCTATTGCATCTTTTGCGCGCGCCACAATCCCATCAACCGACCAGCGTGAGACGCCGGGAAGCGAGGCGATCGGATCTTCGACTCCTCTCCCCTCGGTAACGAACAACGGCCAGATAAGATCGGCTGGGGTTACTTGGAATTCACGATGCAGGGCACGGCTCCATGAATGGGCGCGCGTGCGGCGCAAGCGGAGCATGGGATAGTTTGCGGTCATGCTTAGGGTATTACGCGGCTGCGCGCCGCCGGGCAACAGCCGTTCGGTTAACACCTTGACCAAGATGCTCAGCGCAATGCGCTACCAAACTGTTCAACAGAAAGCGTGACATCGTTCACAGAAGCAAGCCACGTCTAGGTAGTATCCTTAGCGAATCAACCCAACCTTCACGCTTAGCATCTGTTGCAGCCGCACTTTGAATGCGGCAAGTTGTCCAGCATGAACGGCGGTGCGGCGTACCAGCATCCGGACCGACAGCGGATCTACGTTCAGGCCGCCGCGATAGAGTTCATAGTGCAGGTGCGGACCGGTGGACAACCCGGTGGAGCCGACATAGCCGATTACCTGTCCGCGCCGCACCGACATGCCGGGAGACACAGCAAACCTGCTCATGTGGCCATAACCAGTGCTGATACCTGCACCGTGATCCAGCCGCACATAGTTGCCGTGGCCGCCATGCCAACCAGCATAGCTAACTGTGCCATCGTTTGTCGCATAGATTGGGGAGCCCCATGAAGCTGCGAAATCGATACCGGAATGCATGCGCACGTAGCCGAGGATCGGATGGCGACGTAGGCCATAACCAGAGGTGATATGGCCAGCGACAGGCGCACCAAGCATTGATGAATCCTGCTGTGTAGAGGCGCTCATTGCGTCAGGCGTGTAGAAACCGCCGTCCTGGCCCCATCGAAGCAGTTGCAGTCGCGATTTGCCACTTCGAAGCACGCCCGCGTAAAGTAAATTACCAGCCTCGCCTTGGCCGTCCGCAGTGCGCTTATAAGAAACGACCAGATCAAACTCATCGGTGGAGCTGATATCTTCAAACGGCAGATAAGCATCAACAGTGCGCAGATATTCCTGCACCGCGCCAGCAGGGGCACCAGCAGCGCGCGCCGAGCGATATAGACTTGCGCCCACCGGGCCACGTATCCGCAGCGGACTGGTATCAACCGCGATTGGTGTCCGCTGAAGAAACAGCGCCAGCCCGCGCCGCTCTATAGCTAGTGCGAGATCAAATCGTGGGCGCACACGGAGCGCAGCCAAAGGACGCGGATCTGAAATTGCGATACGTTTCCCTAAGGTGATATCAAATCGAGTGCCCGCCGGGATTTCGGCGAGCGGAACCGCTGAGCCGACCATTGCGCTAACTTGGTCCGCATCCCCTAATCCGAGCCCCGCACGTTGAAGCATCCTTGGCAAACTATCGCTTTCTCCGATAGTCGCAGTAAGTTGAATTATGTTACGTTCTGGCGCTGCAGCAAGCCGAGTAACTCCTTCGCCTACCGCAAAGTGGCGACCTTGCGTGGCACCAGCTGCAAGCGGCTTTAGCGATTGTGAGCGGAACTCAGCCTGCGCTGCTTCATCTAGTGGGATGAGCGAAGCTGCCTCTACCGCCGAGAAGCTGGGCCAAAACGCCACCGCAAACATCAATGAGGCAATCAGCGTGAGTATGCCACGCAGCCACTTGGCGCTGCCAATTTCCTCCGCCAGATCAAGCACAAATGGACGATCCCTAGCCCGGTATTCGATCCGGAGGCACCACGCATTCCAACGACGGGCGAACGGGTGCGGCAAATCGCGCACCGACCGGTGCTGCGCAGCCGATTGAACAGCGGCGGCGATCAACGGAAGCCGACTCGGAGACGCTCTACTAGGTCGCGCGCGGCCAAATGCTGCGCCGCCTGCATTTAACATATCTTCGCGCGGGCCAAACACCCCAACCATACTCCTCGTTCACGTGCCGCCACAGGCAAGGATTGTATAATCCGGCCTTAGACCCTGCATGATCAAGGTTAATGCGGCGTAAATACGATGAGAATTCAGGGCGTTCTAATAACCCGAACGAAGAGGATATCGCTTACGGAAATGGTCGCTTTATGCACGCATCCCCAACATATGTTGAAGCTTTGCCGCCGCTTAGACTCTCATCCAGCCGAATGGCGAACCATTTGGCCGCTCAGCAATCTAGTACAAAGGGTCCTGCAGCGCGCGCTTCTAATGCGGCATGTGCTTTGCCAGCGTCAGCCAACTGGAATCGCCCACCGAGTGCAACAGGCAATTCGCCCCCCGCTATTGCGGCAAAAAGACGTGAGGACGCTGCCACTAGTTTTTCGCGAGTATCAATATAAGGCCCTAGAAACGGACGCGATACTTTGGCCGATTTGGCTCCCAAACGCGACAGGTCAAATGCTGGAATTGGACCAGAAGCCTGCCCATAGTGAACAAGGTGCCCCTTGATACTAAGCGCAGCAAGTGATCCCTCGAAGGTATCAGCGCCGACAGCATCATAAGATACTGCCACGCCAGAGCCGCCAGTGAGTTGCTTAACCCGCGCCGCAACATCCTCTTTACGGTAGGCGATCACATGATCACACCCTGCCGTTTGTGCAAGTTTAGCCTTTTCAGATGAGCCTGCCGTGCCAATAACAGTTGCGCCGCGCAACTTTGACATTCGCGCTACCAATTGGCCCACCCCACCCCCAGCTGCTTGCACCAGAACGACCATGCCAGGCGTGACAGGCGCAATCTCGTCGACCAGCGCTTGCGCTGTGAGGCCTTTGAGGAGCAATGCCGCGGCTATGGCATCGTCGACTGCTCTCGGGATCGATACAGCTAGGTTCGCGTCAATCAGCCGCGAGCGGACATAAGCTCCGTAGTTCCGAGAGATATAAGCAACCCGGTCACCCGGTGCAAAAATCGAAACGCCCTCACCGATCGCCTCAATCGTTCCAACGGCTTCCAGCCCAGGAATGCCGGGCAATAGCAGGGTTTTGTAGGCCCCTGATCGCACGTATATATCGTGAAAATTCACTGAAGCGACGGACTGCCGGATCAGGATTTCTCCTGGACCGGGAGAAGCCAACGCAGCCGCCTCAAGTACCATAACGTCAGGCCCGCCATACTGACGGATCATCATTGCCTCGGTCATCCTGGCCATAGGATGCCCGTCAGGCCTCGAGCGGTTGAGAACCAGGCGCTCCGGTTAGTCGGCGCCCTGCTCGTGGCACTGCTGACCCTTGCGTCACCGCAGGACGAGTGGGCCCGATGGGCGCATCAGGCCGATCAAGTTTACCCTGCTCCATCAAGGAACGGATGTCCTCGCCTGTTAAGGTCTCGTATTCCAAAAGCGCCTCGGCAAGCAAATGCAGCTTGTCCTCATTAGTTTTTAAGATGTCAGTAGCGCGAGCATGAGCGCCATCAACCAGTCCACGAATCTCGCTGTCAATAAGCTTGTTGGTCTCATCCGACATCATCGTGCGTTGCGAACCGCCCATGCCGAGATAGCCTTCTTGCGTATCCTCGTACTGCAGAGGGCCAAGCTTGTCCGACATGCCCCACTTGGTGACCATATTGCGCGCCAAACTGGTCGCGTACTGAATATCCGACGATGCACCCGACGAGACTTTATCATAACCAAAGATCAACTCTTCAGCGACACGGCCGCCCATGCTAACCGATAGGTTCGCATGCATTTTATCTCTGTGATAGGAATAGCTATCACGCTCGGGGAGACGCATCACCATACCCAGCGCCCTTCCGCGAGGAATAATTGTCGCTTTGTGGATCGGATCAGAAGCTGTCTCGTTGACAGAAACAATCGCATGGCCAGCCTCATGATAGGCGGTCATCTTCTTCTCATCTTCAGTCATGACCATAGAGCGGCGTTCGGCGCCCATCATGACTTTGTCCTTAGCGTCTTCGAACTCTTGCATCGCAACAAGGCGTTTATTGCGCTTGGCCGCCAGCAGCGCCGCTTCGTTGACCAGATTGGCAAGGTCAGCCCCCGAAAAACCCGGAGTGCCGCGCGCTATAACGCGTGGGTTGACATCAGGAGCAAGCGGCACCTTCTTCATGTGCACGGCGAGAATTTTTTCGCGGCCTTCGATATCTGGGATCGGCACGACCACTTGCCGATCAAAGCGGCCGGGCCGTAGAAGCGCCGGATCTAAAACATCTGGGCGATTGGTCGCCGCAATGATGATGATGCCTTCGTTGGCCTCAAAACCGTCCATTTCTACAAGAAGCTGATTGAGGGTCTGCTCGCGCTCGTCATTAGAATTGCCGAGGCCGTTACCGCGATGTCTGCCCACCGCATCAATCTCATCAATGAAGACGATACAAGGAGCGTTCTTTTTTGCTTGCTCAAACATGTCTCGTACGCGGCTCGCGCCCACGCCCACGAACATTTCCACGAAGTCCGAACCTGAAATCGTAAAAAATGGCACGCCTGCTTCGCCCGCGATGGCACGCGCGAGAAGGGTCTTGCCGGTACCGGGCGATCCAACCAACAGTGCTCCCTTAGGAATCTGACCGCCAAGTTTTGAAAAGCGAGTCGGATCTCGCAGAAAATCAACAATTTCTTCAAGTTCTTCGCGCGCTTCGTCAATACCTGCCACATCACTAAAGGTTACCCTGCCCGATCTCTCGGTGAGCAACTTGGCCTTAGATTTGCCGAAGCCCATTGCGCCCGAGCCGCCACCCTTTTGCATCTGACGCATCGCAAAAAAAGCCACGCCAAGTATCAGCAAAAAGGGCAGCGAATTGGCGAGCACATAAAGAAGCAAGTTTGGCTCTTCCTGGGCCTTCCCC
>JBBRXQ010000016.1:0-14258 GCA_038238515.1 Sphingomonadales bacterium
CGCCTTGAGGAGGAAAAGAAGGGCATCGGCGATGATATCAAGGATGTTTACAGCGAAGCCAAATCCGCGGGGTATGATGCCAAAATCATGCGCCAGATCGTCCGCCTGCGCAAAATGAAGCCCGATGATCGGCGCGAAATGGATATGCTGCTCGATACATATAAGGCGGCGCTGGGCATCGCCTGAGGCGTGAACCAAAGGGGGCTGCTTCGCAATGAATGCTCTGCTGATCCGGCCTGCGAGCGCTAACGACGCCAGCGCCTGCGCAGCGATCTATCGTCCCTATGTGACCGATAGCTGGGCCAGCTTCGAGCTTGATCCGCCAGATGATGCCGAGATAGCGCGCCGTATCGTAGATTGTTGCTCAAGCCATGCTTGGTTTGTCGCCGAAGCCGGGGGAACGATCGCGGGCTATGCCTATGGCAGTTCGCACCGCCTTCGCGCTGCTTACGCCAGCTCTTGCGATGTCGCGATCTATGTCGCCGCCGATGCAATCGGCAAGGGCGTTGGACGATCGCTTTACGGCGCGCTTCTGCCGGTTTTGAAAGAGCGCGGCTTTCACGCAGCCTTTGCCGGCATCGCGCAGCCTAATCTGGCTAGCGTGGCTCTGCACGAGGCAGCGGGATTCACCCAAGTTGGCGTTTATCGGCAGGTTGGCTGGAAACTGGGCGGTTGGCGCGACGTAACTTGGTATCAAAGGCTGCTCTAGCCTAACACCAGCGCCAGCAAGACCGCCGCGCCATTCGACAGGCCATGCGCAAGGATCGAGGCGAACAGGCCGAACCGCATGCGCATGAACCCCAGCACCAGCCCGGCCCACAGCTGCGGCAGGATCATTGGCACCGCGATCAGCGACATCGCCGGATAATTGCCGAGATGCGCCAGCGCGAAGCCGCCCGCCACCAGATAGAAAATCACCGGATAAGCAGCCTCAAACCAGCGGGGCGCGGCGCGGCGTTTGCGCAAAACGATCCAGCCTGCTGCGATGACGATCAGCACCGCGAGCAAGCTGAGCACCACGCCCGCATCCGAACCCGAATGTTGCGCGGCCATGATCGCGCCTGCGCCGAGCAGCGCGCTGAACACCAGCCACAGCGCACGCGGCCGCCCGGTTTGCCAGCCGCGAAAGATAATCTCTTCGGCCAGCGGCGCGGCGAGCACGACCAGCGGTACCAGCAGCATTGGGGGTATTTTGCCAAAGGCATCGGGCGAAGGCAGCGCAAACGCGGTCTGCCACGCCTTGATCAGCGGCAGCACAATCAGCAGTAGCACGCCGACATACATCGCCAGCAACGTGGCCCAACCGCGCCGCGCCTCCGCCGCGCGCAAGCTGCTGGGCACCAGGAGGCGCGGTCGGCGCAGGAACGCGGCAAAGTCTGTAAGCACGGCGGGCAAAGTTTGGTTCATTGCGGCATCATGCCCCGGCAAGCGTTAAAACAGGGATACCATGTTGCGTGCTGCGCCATAAGATTGCCGTTTCTGCAAGCCTGAGCTAGAGCCAATGCCAGTTAAAACTATCCACCCTGAAAGACGCCAAGAAGCAAAAACCATGGCAGGCCATTCCAAGTTCAAAAATATCATGCACCGCAAAGGCGCGCAGGATAAAAAGCGTTCATCGATGTTCAGCAAGCTGAGCCGCGAAATCACCGTGGCGGCCAAGATGGGCATGCCCGATCCCGATATGAACCCGCGTCTGCGCGCGGCGGTTAACGCGGCCAAGGCGCAATCGGTGCCCAAGGATAATATCCAGCGCGCGATCGACAAGGCAAGCAAGGGCGAAGGCGATAATTACGAAGAAGTGCGCTATGAGGGCTATGGACCCGGCGGCGTGGCGATCATCGTTGAGGCGCTGACCGACAACCGCAACCGCACCGCCACCAATGTGCGCATCGCCTTTTCCAAGAACGGCGGCAATCTGGGCGCCTCGGGCGCGGTGAGCCACGGGTTTGAGCGGCTAGGGCTGATCGAATATTCGGCCAAAGCGGGCGACGAAGAAAAAGTGCTGGAAGCCGCGATTGAGGCGGGCGCTGACGATGTTGAAAGCGACGAAGAAGGTCACGCGATCTGGACCAGCATCGAGGTGCTGCACCCGGTGGCGCGCGAGCTGGAAAAGCTGTTGGGTGAGGCCGACGCGGTCAAGTTGGCATGGCGGCCGGGGATCAAGGCCGATGTGGGCGAAGACGATGCGGCTACGCTGCTTCGGCTGATCGATGTGCTCGACGATGATGACGACGTGCAGACCGTTTGGGGCAATTACGAAATCTCGGATGAGGTGATGGAGAAGCTGGGTTGATCTTGCCCCCCTCCCGCCAATGGGAGGGACGGCTTTGATCATTATCGGCATCGATCCCGGCCTCACCTGCACCGGCTGGGGCATTGTCATGAAATCGGGCAGCCGCCTCAGCCATATTGCCAACGGCCAAATCCGCACTGACGCGAAGGCAAGCATGGCGCAGCGACTGGTTGAGCTTGATGCCGCGCTCACCGATGTGATGCTGATGCATCATCCCGATGCGGGCGCGATCGAGGAAGTGTTCGTCAACATAAACCCGCAATCCACGCTTAAGCTGGGCCAGGCGCGCGGCGTGGCGATGCTCAGCCTCGCGCGCAGCGGGATGCCCGTGGCCGAATATGCCACGCGCCTGATCAAGAAAGCGATTGTCGGCACCGGCGGCGCGGAAAAGGCGCAAGTGCAGGCCATGCTCAAAGTGCTGCTCCCCGGCGTAAAGCTGGCGGGCGAAGACGCGGCGGATGCGCTGGCCGTGGCCATCACCCACGCCAATATGCTGGGCAGCCATCGGTAGCCCTTGCCTTTGGGCGGCGCTTGCGACATGCGCCGACTGGTGCCATAAGAACAAACCATGATCGCAAAGCTCACCGGCATTCTTGACGACAGCGGCCCGGATTGGGCGGTGATCAACGTGAACGGCGTCGGCTATCTCGTGCAATGTTCGGCCAAAACGCTTACAAATCTAGGCATCCGGGGCGACCGCGTGGTGATTCACACCGAGATGCAGGTAAGCGAAAATGACCAGCGCCTAATCGGCTTTACCAGCGCGGGCGAACGCGGCTGGTTTCGCATGCTCACAGCGGTTCAGGGCGTGGGCAGCAAAGTCGCGCTGGCGATCCTCTCGGCGCTTTCAGTCGATGAACTCCAGCGCGCCTGCGCGGGCGGAGACGCCGCGATGGTTGCGCGCGCGAACGGCGTGGGGCCAAAGCTGGCCAGCCGGATCGTGAATGAACTCAAGGACAAGGCAGGCGGCGTGGCCGGGGTCGCTGTGGGCGAGAGCATAGCCCTTGTTCCCGCAGGCTCGGTTACTGCCGACGCCATCTCCGCGCTGCAAAACCTCGGCTTCAAACCCGCCGCCGCCAGCACCGCCGTTGCCAAGGCGCTCGAAGAACTGGGCGATGCCGCGCCGCTGGGCGATCTGGTCCGGGTGGCGCTGAAGCGGGTGACGGGGTGATGAGCGGATTGGAAGGATCTGGATATGCAAGTAACAGCGGTTCTCAATCCCGCCGAAGAAGGCGGCTTCAATGCGCTCAATCCCGAAACCGGAACGGTCAGCCAAGGCGAAACCATCGAAGAAGCGCTCGCCAATCCGCGCGAGGCGGTGGAACTCTGTCGCGAGAATTTTTGAGCCAAATTCATTTCTTGGGAATTTGCGATGTGGCCGTTCAAAAAGAAACCGTCAAAAGCTGACATTGCTATCGCCTCGATGCCACAGGCAATTGATGTTGCCTGCCAAAAGTGGCTTGAATTTGAAGCTCAAGCATTTGCAAATGCTATGCCGCTCAAAGAGAAGATTTTTCTTTTTTCCGAAGGCTTAAAAAATGGACTTAATCAGTGGGAGGCCTTTGAAGGTAGCCCCGACGCCCTGTTTTTCTTAATTGCCGTCAAGTGTGTTGAGCGCTCGAAAACCTATTTTCGATTTGAAATTGAGTCAGCTCTTGAATTTGCAATTCCACAGCCATACGAACGCTCAGATGAAGAAGAACTTGAAGGTTTAAAAATAAAGCTCGTTGATAGAGCCTCACGGACTTGGATTCATTTTTCGAACACATTGGCCTTTAGTGAGGGCGTTTCTCTCTCAAAAAAGATCGATTTTTTTAGAACTCCTTTCGTTGAGGGGGTTCGACGTGATTATCCCATGTTTGAGCCAGCCTCTGAAAAGGAGCTTGACGTTATGATCGCGCTGGGGATCGAACAGTCAGGGACCAATTCACTGGTCGAGGTTTGGCGAGAATTGGGACTTTAGCCGAGAGATTGAGCGCTACTCGTCAAATTGCGCGCCCAAACCCGCTTGTCGTTAAAGCGAAGTTCGAGGATAAATCCAGCCATGACCGACCTCAGCTTTTCCTTTCCGCCTGCCATGCTCGATTGGCTCGAACAGCGTGTCGCCAGGGGTGATTCTGTCGATATGGGCGATTATCTGCGCGACCTTATCCGCCGGGAACAGGAAGAGGCGCGCAAAGTCGAGTGGCTGCGCGATCAGATAACGGAAGGGGAAGCCTCCGGGATAATCGACAAGGAACCGGAGGACGTGATCGAGGAGATTATCGCCGCACGGCGCGCACGGAATGACTGAGGTCGGTCCGGTGAAACTTGTCGTTAGATACCTTGCTTATTTCGTCTTTGCGCTGGTCACGCCGATCTTCTGGATGATGTTCGCATTTTTGGTTTTTGGTTTTCTGCCGTTTCCCAGCGATCCAGCCTGCCATTTCGACCCCGCCGGATGCCCGAGGGCACCGTTGGTAGTTCGTTTGCTAGGCACAATTTGCGGCTATTCCGCTCTTCCGTTATCGGTCGTCGCCTTTATATTTTACCGCAAGATGATCAGGCGCATATTGGGACTCGGTGAACCGATGTGGCGGGACCAATGACCGACAACCCTCTCCTCTCCTCCGCGCGCCAGCATGAAGACCCGGACGCCGCGTTGCGCCCCAAAACGCTCGAAGAGTTCGTCGGCCAGGAAGCCGCGCGCGATAATCTTCGCGTGTTTATCGAGAGCGCGAAGATGCGGCGCGAGGCGATGGACCATGTGCTGTTCTTCGGCCCGCCGGGACTGGGCAAAACCACGCTGGCCGCGATCATCGCACGCGAACTCGGCGTCAATTTTCGCGCCACAAGCGGCCCGGTGATTGCCAAATCGGGCGATCTGGCCGCGCTGCTCACCAATCTTGAAGAGGGTGATGTCCTGTTCATCGACGAGATTCACCGGCTCAATCCGGTGGTTGAGGAAGTGCTCTATCCCGCGATGGAAGACCGCGCGCTCGATCTGATTATTGGCGAGGGGCCGTCGGCGCGCTCGGTGCGGATCGATCTGCCCGCGTTCACGCTCATCGGCGCGACCACGCGCGCAGGCTTGCTCAGCACCCCGCTGCGCGACCGCTTTGGCATCCCGGTGCGGTTGCAATTCTACTCAGTGCCCGAATTGGAGCGCGTGGTGTTGCGTGGCGCGGGGCTGCTCGGCATCGGCCTTAGCCCCGATGGCGCGCGGGAGATTGCGCAGCGCGCGCGCGGCACTCCGCGTGTGGCGGGGCGGCTGCTGCGCCGGGTACGCGATTTTGCCGCAGTGGCGGGCGAGCCGGTGATCACGCAGGCCATCGCCGATACATCGCTCACCCGGCTGGAGGTTGATAAGCTCGGGCTGGACCTTCAGGATCGGCGCTATCTCACGATGATCGCAGGCATTTATAAAGGCGGCCCGGTCGGCGTGGAAACGCTGGCGGCGGGGCTATCCGAACCGCGCGACACGATCGAAGATGTGATCGAGCCCTATCTGATCCAGCTTGGCCTGGTGGCTCGCACCGCGCGCGGCCGGTGCCTTAATGATCTCGGCTGGCAGCATTTGGGCCTCGCGCCTCCTGCTGTTCCGCCCGCTAGCCAGCTGCCCGACCTGTTTGCGGACCCCGGCCCTTTCGCAGAAGATTAGTAAACCGCCGCGCTCAATTCAGTTCCACTTTGGGACAGAACCGGCTGGATGCCCAGAAATGGCGCGTTTGTTAGGGTTAACGCCCCCCGGCCGGTCGCTATTGGCATTGCTTAGCAAGTTTTGATCTGCATTGTTCGGTGCATCAGGAACATTGCTCTGGGTTTTAGCGAAGCCAGAGCAGCGAACCGGCAGGAACAAGAAAGCGGCAATTATGTCTATTCGTCTAGCACTGGTGAAACTGGCAGCTTGCGCAGCAGGCGGCGCAGTTCTTGGCGGCGGCGCGGTCCATGTATCAGAAGCGCCGTTCACGTCCGAAATTCGCCATGCCAAACCGATAAAGGTTAAGCAGGCCAAGACCGTGCATTATGCCCGCCGCGCCGCGCCGCGCAAAGTGCATCGCACACGCCGCATCGTAAAAACCACAGTGACGCGGACATATCCAGCGCCGCAGCAGCAGATGGCAATGGTGCCAGTGCCGTATCTGCCGCCCCAGCAGCCTCAGCAAACTGGCGGCGGCGGCGGATATCCTATCGTGATCGGCGGCGGCGGCATTGGTGGTTTTGGCGGCGGGTTCTTTGGCGGGTTCTTCGGAGGCGGCGGCGGCGGCGGCGGGACCGTGGTCATCACCTCCACTTCGAGCGGCGGTTTCACATCAACTGGCGGTTCCACCTCGACAAGCACAGGCGGGCTCACCTCAACCGGCGGTTCGACTAGCACCGGCGGGCTCACCTCAACGGGCGGATCAACCAGCACGGGCGGTTTGACCTCGACAGGCGGATCATCTTCCACCTCGGGCGGTTCCACATCGACTTCGGGCGGTTCCACATCGACCTCAGGCGGTTCCACATCGACCTCAGGCGGCTCGACATCATCGACGTCAGGCGGGGTTAGCACCTCAACAGGCGGTGTTAGCACCAGCACTTCCACAGGCGGCGTCAGCACTTCCACGGGCGGTGTAAGCACTTCCACGGGCGGTGTAAGCACTTCAACCGGTGGCGTCAGCACGAGCTCTGGGAATGTCTCGACATCATCCGGAGCGGTGACCAGCAGCACCTCCACCTCGAGCGGTGCTTCCTCAACCTCGAGCGGTGCTTCCTCAACCTCGAGCGGTGCTTCCTCAACCTCGAGCGGTGCAACCTCCTCCTCGAGCGGCGCTACCTCCTCCTCGAGCGGCGCTACCTCCTCCTCGAGCGGCGCTACCTCCTCCTCAAGCGGCGCTACTTCCTCATCGAGCGGCGCTACCTCCTCATCGAGCGGTGCCACCTCCACCTCAAGCGGTGCTACCTCCACCTCAAGCGGCGCCACGTCCACCTCGAGCAGCACGAGCTCATCGACCTCAAGCAGCACAAGCAGTTCGACCTCCAGCAGCACCAGCGGATCATCCTCGTCCTCAACGAGTTCATCTTCAAACGGTGCGACGTCAACAACGACCTCGTCGAACGGTGGCACCGAAGTGCCAGAGCCTTCGATGGTGCTGCTGTTTGGCGCGGCTGCGGCGGGTCTCGTCCTGCGCCGCCGTTATGGCGCGAAAGCCGCTCCATCGGCCTGATCGATCTGCGATACATATCCGCACTGCGAGAACAAAAAAAAGGGCGGCACCGCAATGGTGCCGCCCTTTTTTTGTTGCCGCGCGCTACGTAGCGATGTCGCTCTTCATGAAGGCCAATAGATTTTGGTCAGCGGCAAGAGTTTTCGTCCGCGTTCATCGAGACTTTCATACTGCTCGATTAGAGCTCGCGCCAAACCGTCAATCGTCATTAGATGGGTCACGGTAGCAGCCCGTTCAGCTTCGTACTGCGCCTCTCTCGTAAAGCCTCCGGTGCTCACATAAAGACCACGATCTTCGGAATGTCGACCACCCTGAAACGCTCTAACTTCAGGTGCGCCCATAGGGCCTTTGCGATGTTTTACCTCGACAACTATTCTTGGTGCTTCAAAACCGAACCCGTCGCGCGATGCGATGATATCGCGACCTCGATCTGCGCCAGCGGGAGAAACTATGGTTCGATACCCCAATGCACGGAGCAGTGCGGCTACGATGTCTTGCATCTCGTCCCATTCAAGTGCGAGCAGGCGATCTTTCACGCGCTCAAGTGCTTGCTCCTGAATATCAGCATAAGGATCTACGATCTCAGCCACGTCTGCCGCGCCATTCTCAATTTGAGGCGGAACCGTATGTTTCTCGAATGCGGGATTTTCTGACAATCCAATTAGTTCAGCGGCGACCGCATCAGGAACCTTGAAGATCATCAGAATTGCACCGAGGCTATTTCTAGCGCGCTGGCTTAACCTGTCTCTTGACACGCCGCTTTCCCAGCGCACTTTCCGGGTAATCTGGAGGCCGTCGATCAAGTCTGGTTGATGAAGTGGATCGCCGCAGACCGAGCCAAGTTGATATATCCGGTCCGACGGATTGTATGAAAGCGCTGCATCGGCCGTGTTGAGCGTCGTTTAGAAAGCGCCACGCTTGGCTAGCTCTGACCAGAACGCTTTGCGGCTTATCTTGGGGCGATGCAGCAGTGAACCGCGCAATTAACTCATCACGCGACTTTGCATCGCAATAGTTTCCAGCATTACTAAAGCCAATAGCTACGACCGAATTGGAGAGGAACTGGCCAATGTGAAGGTTGCCTCGACCGGCTGTAATCTTCCACATTGGCTCACCCCCCTAAGTCAATTCAAGCCGCCAGCTTCCGCAGCACATAGTGCAGGATGCCACCGTTCATATAATATTCCAGCTCATTGGCCGTATCGATGCGGCACAGCGCTTTGAACACAAAGCCTGATCCGTCGGCGCGGGTTACTTCGACATCGACCATCTGGCGCGGCTGCAGCCCGGCCACATCGCGCACGGTGAAGCTTTCATCGCCGGTAAGGCCCAGCGATTGACGCGTATCGCCATCAGTAAATTGCAGCGGGAGCACGCCCATGCCCACCAGATTGGAACGGTGGATGCGCTCGAAGCTTTCGACGATTACCGCGCGCACGCCGAGCAGGTTGGTGCCCTTTGCCGCCCAATCGCGGCTTGATCCGGTGCCATATTCTTTGCCCGCGATCACCACCATCGGCGTGCCATCGGCCTTGTGCTTCATCGCCACGTCATAGATCGCGCCGATCTCGCTGCCATAGCGGCTCATCCCGCCTTCAACGCCGGGCACCATTTCGTTCTTGATGCGGATATTGGCGAAGGTGCCGCGCATCATCACATCGTGGTGGCCGCGCCGCGCGCCGTAGGAGTTAAAGTCTGCCTTGGCGACCTGATGCTCCATCAGCCATTGGCCCGCCGGGCTATCGGCCTTGATTGATCCAGCGGGCGAGATGTGATCGGTGGTGATCGAATCGCCCAGGATCGCCAGCGGCTTGGCCCCGATAATGTCGGTCACTGGCGCCGGGGTCATGCTCATGCCCTCAAAATAGGGCGGATTGGCCACATAGGTTGATCCCGCGCGCCACGAATAGGTCTCGCTGCCGGTAACGTCGATCGCCTGCCAATGCGCATCGCCCTTATAGACTTCGGCATAGCGCGTGACAAACATTTCGCGGCTGACGCAGGCGGTCATCGCGGAATAAACCTCGGCGTTGCTGGGCCAGATATCCTTCAAGTAAACGTCCACGCCAGCGGTCGAAACGCCGATTGGCGTGGTGGTGAAATCTTCGGTTACCGTACCTTTGAGCGCATAGGCCACTACCAGCGGCGGCGAGGCTAGAAAATTGGCGCGCACATCGGGCGACACGCGGCCTTCGAAATTGCGGTTGCCCGAAATGACCGAGGCGGCGACGATATCGTTGGCGTTGATCGCCTTGCTGATTGGCTCAGCCAGCGGCCCCGAATTGCCGATGCAGGTGGTGCAGCCATAGCCCACAAGGTTGAAGCCCACTGCATCAAGATGCTCCTGTAGCCCGGCTTTCACCAGATAATCGGTGACCACTTGCGATCCGGGTGCGAGGCTGGTCTTCACCCAAGGCTTGGGCTTAAGCCCTAGCTCGTTGGCCTTTTTGGCAACCAAACCGGCGGCCACCAGCACGCTGGGGTTTGAGGTATTGGTGCAGCTGGTGATCGCCGCGATCACGACATCGCCGTCGCCGATGTCGTGCGCCTTGCCCTCCACCGGCACGCGCTTGGCGCCGTCATGCTTGTACACGCTCAAAAGGTCGGCGTTAAACACATCGTCTACTTCGGTCAGGATCACCTTGTCCTGCGGGCGCTTTGGCCCGGCGAGCGAGGGCACGACCGTGCTCATATTGAGCTCAAGCGTCGAGGTGAACACCGGATCGGGCGCGGCGGGATCAACCCAGAAACCCTGCGCCTTGGCATAGGCCTCTACCAGCGCAATCTGGCTTTCATCGCGGCCGGTGAGGCGCAGATATTCGATGGTCTTGTCATCGATCCCGAAAAAGCCGCAGGTCGCGCCATATTCGGGGGCCATATTCGCCAGCGTGGCGCGGTCGGCCAGCGATAACGCGGCCAGGCCGGGTCCGTAATACTCAACAAACCGCCCGACCACGCCGTGCGCGCGCAGCATTTGCGTGGCGGTGAGCACCAGATCGGTAGCGGTGATGCCCTCCATCAGCTCGCCGGTCAGCTTAAAACCGACCACTTCGGGGATCAGCATCGACACTGGCTGGCCCAGCATTGCCGCCTCTGCCTCAATCCCACCCACGCCCCAGCCGAGCACGCCAAGGCCGTTGATCATCGTAGTGTGGCTATCGGTGCCCACGCAAGTATCGGGATAGGCCACGCTCGCGCCGTGCTGATCGTTACTGGTCCATACCGTTTGTGCGATATGCTCAAGGTTCACCTGATGGCAGATGCCCGTGCCCGGAGGCACCGCCTTGAAATTCGAAAGCGACTTTGAGCCCCACTTGAGGAAGTCATAGCGCTCGCCATTGCGGTAATATTCGATCTCGACGTTCTGCTCAAACGCCTTGGGATGGCCGAATTCATCGACCATCACCGAGTGATCGATCACGAGATGGACCGGCACCAGCGGATTGATTTTGCTGGTATCGCCGCCCAGCTTGGCAATCGCATCGCGCATCGCCGCCAGATCGACCACGCAGGGCACGCCGGTGAAATCCTGAAGCAGCACGCGCGCCGGGCGGTACTGGATCTCCGCGCTTGACGAAGGGTCTTTCTGCCAGTCGATCAGCGCCTTCACATCACCTGTTGAAACGGTGAACCCGCCATCCTCAAACCGCAGCAGGTTTTCCAGCAAAACCTTCATCGAGAAAGGCAAACGCGATACATCGCCAAACTTTTCGGCGGCCTTGCTCAGCGAATAATAGGCAAAATCCTTGCCGCCCACGGTGAGCGTGCTGCGGGTGCCAAGTGTGTCCTGTCCGACCTGAGTCATGGAAAAGCTTTCCTACAATAATGGTGCCAGAAATGCCCCGAGCGCGCCCCCGGATCACGATGCTGCGGATGCGCGCATAGCGCGCCCGCGTCAAGGCTGCGTGGATAGAGGTGCGGCGCGGCGAGGCGTTTTGAGCTACGACCGAAAGGCTAGGGAGTGGAAACTGGCATTGATTAGTGGCAAGGTTGTTGGTTGCTCCCAACCAACTTACGCCGTTCCGGTGGTGCTGTGAGAATGTCGGCTCACGCCGAAACTCGTCATCCAACAATGAATGTGTGGGGGGGTAGATTGTGTAACTTCAGCATTTTTTAGCAAACCCCATGATAAGTCTCTTGGCCTAATCGTGGGGTAATTTATGGCAAACGCGAATTTTGTTCGGCTTTTGGCGGGGTGCGCGCTGAGCGTCTGTGCCACTGCATGCTCTGCCGATCCCCAGCAAGCTGCGCAAAAAGCAAGAAAGGCATTCGCGGCGCACCAATACCTTGCTGCGCAAAAGGAGCTTGCGCTGGCGCTAACTGCTCTGCCCGATGATGCTGGATTGCTCGAACTTCGGGCGCGGCTGGCCTTAGCAACCGGTGATGGTATTGCCGCAGATGCCAATCTTGCGCGGCTACCCTTGCGCAATCGGCCTGCGGATTACCTGCTGCTCAGCGCGAACGCTGCTTTGCAAAGGGATGATGCAACGACAGCGCTAAAATTGATCGGAACAATGCAAACGGCTCCGGCGCAGCGGCTCCGCAGCCTAGCCTTGCTTGCCAATGGAGACCAATCGGGTGCAGATGCCGCGTTTCTGGCAGGACTCGCGATCGACCCGCATGATGCGTCCCTTTTTGCGGCCCGTGCGCGCCTGAAATTGGGAGCAGGCGATACACCAGGCGCGCGCAAATTGGTCAATCAAGCGCTCCTAGCCAATGCCAGCTCGCTTGATTCCATGCTGATAAATGGAGAGGTTTCCACTGCCGAAGGCGATCTGAAGCGTGCCTTTGTGTCCTATGACCAAGCGGCCAAAGCGTATCCTGGCAATGTTCCAGCTTTGATCGGCAAGGCCACTATTTTAGGCGATACTGGCAAATTTGACGAGCTGGAGACGCTGGTCGCATCGATGAAAGGTCAAACTGGGGAGGCCGCTTTCTCGCTTTTAGAAGCGCGCACTGCGGCAGCACGCGGAAAATGGTCTCGTGTGCGAGAGATTCTGCAAGCCCAAGAATCCTCGCTAGGCGATCGCGACGACGCTTCGCTGCTCTATGCGCAGGCGCTTATTGAACTTGGGCAGCCTGAACAGGCCAGAAAGCGGCTTGGTCCGATGCTGCTGAAACATCCAGAAAGCCTGCTGCTTCGGCGGGCGCTGGCTAAGGCACAGATGGCAACGCAAGATTCGGCAGGCGCGGTCACTACGCTACGCCCCCTTGCGCGCAGTCAACAGGCCAGTGCGGATGATCTGCGGATGCTTGCCTCGGCGGCAAAGGCTGCTGGCGATCCCGACCTTGCAACATATGAGGCTCGGGCACGTTTCCCGTCGCCGCGCGCGCTCGGCGCGGCTCTTGCCCAGGGCGATAGCGCAATGAAGGCGGGAAACTGGGGCAACGCAATCAAGGCTTACGAACAGATACTAGCGGTAACCGATGGACGCAGTGCGTTGGTATTAAACAATATGGCATGGGCTCAAAGCAACGTTGGAAATAAGCAAAAAGCGCTTGAATTTGCCGAACGCGCTATCACACAGGCTCCCGGCGACGCCTCGGTTATGGACACGCTTGGTTGGCTGCTTATTGAAACTGGAGGTTCGCGAAAAAGAGCGCTGGAGCTTCTGCAAGCTGCGGCGGCTAAGGCTCCGCAAAATCAAACGATCAATAAGCATTTGGCGAAAGCCCTGCGCGCTTAACCCCTATAAACGAAAAGGGGTCGCCGCATACGCGGGGACCCCCTTCGCAGCCCAATGGCCTGATCTTTAGCCAGCCATTACGGAAGAACGGCGGAAAATCGGCCGGCGGCGCGAAACGGCAAGCCCGATAAGACCAAGTGCAAACAGGCCAAGCATCCCTGGCTCTGGAACTTCTGTGCCACCAGTCGACGAACTCGTGCTGGTTGTTGTGGATCCTCCAGAGGTGCTGCTCGTTATCGTGCCTGCTCCGCTAGCCGAACTGATGCCGGAAACGCCGGTGATCGACTGATAGCGAACATAGAAATCGCTTAGCGTCACGGCCGAAACCGGTGCGCTGAAGCTGAGAGTGAGGCTCCCGGTTCCGCTTTGTCCAAGAGTGAGGCCGCCGCTGCCGCCGCCAGCGCAAGAGCCGGTCATCGCATCTTTAAAACAAACATCGACCGTCCCAATGCCATTTGGATAATTCGAATTCAGCGTGGTGTAGCTAAAAGCACCAGTCGATGTGGCGCTCGAAATGGTTGGATCGGTGTTGAACGCAAAGCTCGAAATGCGCGAATCTGTAACAGGGGCAGAGCTGGTATTCGCAACCGCATAGTCGAACGTGTAGTCATTACCAGTGACGCCAGCCAAAGTGAATGTGGTCGACCCCGTCAAACCGGCAATCGTGCCGCTTCCACCGCTAAAGCCATCGTAGCTTAGCGAGATCGCCTTGCCGATGTCGGTGGAGTTGAACAGCATCGAATCTGCAAAGGCAGGGCTTGAAAGGCCCATCAATGCGGCCGCCGCGATCGCTGAAATGGATCTGGTAATAAGCATTTTGTCTCCCCTAACCTGCTAAACAAAGGTTACCGGGTTATTAAGCAAACAGCGTGCCAGTCCCTTGTATGCGTAACATTTATGGTTAACAGAGGTGGCTCGGTTTGTCTGCACAGGGATCGGCAACGGATAAGTGGATCGTCTGCCGGTTGCTTGGTTGAACTGCCGATATGGGGCGTCATGCTGGGTGGGCGTTGCCCGCCCGGCTTTACGCCCCATATCGGCGGCCATGTTCATGCTGCCATCTTCGCGGGCAGGTTGTCAAAATATGCC
>JBBRXQ010000017.1:0-13863 GCA_038238515.1 Sphingomonadales bacterium
ATGCGGCGAAACGGGGACATGATGAGCGAACCCTTACGTATTGCGCTGGCCGGGCTGGGAACTGTGGGCGGCGGTGTGATCCGGCTAATGCAGACCAATGCCGCGCTCATTACCCGGCGCGCTGGACGTCCGATCGAGATCACAGCGATCAGCGCGCGCAATCGCGGCAAAGATCGCGGAGCCGATCTCTCGCGCTTTGCTTGGGAAGACGACATGGTTATCCTGGGCGAGCGGCCCGATGTGGATGTGGTGGTCGAGCTGGTCGGCGGCGCGGATGGCCCGGCACTGGCGCTGGCGCGGACGACATTTGAGGCGGGCAAGGCGCTGGTCACCGCCAACAAAGCGATGGTGGCGCATCATGGCATCGAGCTGGCGACCAAAGCCGAGGCGGCCAAAGTCGCGTTTAAATTCGAAGCTGCGGTGGCGGGCGGCATCCCGGTGATCAAGGGCCTTAAAGAAGGCGCAGCAGCCAACGAGCTCCAGCGGGTCTACGGTATTCTGAATGGCACTTGCAATTACATCCTCTCGACGATGGAGGATACCGGCCGCGATTTTGCCGATGTGCTCGCCGAAGCGCAGGCCAAAGGCTATGCCGAAACCGATCCCAGCTTTGACATCGACGGGATCGACGCGGCGCATAAGCTAGCGATTCTTTCCAGCATCGCCTTTGGCACGGCGGTAGACTTTAAGCCCGTCGCCGCCACAGGCATCCGCCGCGTGCTGGCCGCCGATATCGCGCAGGCCGCTGTGCTGGGTTATTATATCCGGCTAATCGGCATGGCGGATACCGAACTCGATGCAAACGGCCAGCGGCGGCTGTTTCAACGGGTTCATCCCCATCTTGTCCACCACGATCATCCGCTGGCGCATGTTGACGGCGCGACCAACGCGGTTGTGGCGGAAGGCAACTTTGTGGGGCGGCTGTTGTTTCAGGGCGCGGGCGCAGGCGATGGCCCTACTGCCAGCGCGGTGGTGGCCGATCTGATCGACATCGCGCGCGGCGATATCGGCGCGCCATTCTCGATCCCCGTGGCTGAGCTTGATCGCGCGGCCCCGGCGGAAACCGGGCACCGAACCGGCAAAGCGTACCTGCGTTTTATTGCCGCAGATCGCCCCGGTGTGCTCGCCGAGATTACAGCTGCGATGCGCGATGCCGGGGTTTCAATCGAAAGCCTGATCCAGACGGGCCGGCCGGCGATTGGCGGCGATGATCAGGTGCTGGTGGCGATGGTGACGCATGAGGGGCCGGAAAGCGCAATCGCAGAAGCGCTGCGTTTGCTCGAAGGATCAAGCAGCTTGGGCGCGCCACCGCTGGTAATGCATATCCTGCAAGATTGATCGCGCATTTGATCAGAGCTGTTTGATGTGGGGCTGCCTTAGGCGAAGCTCGGTTTATGGCGCCCTTATCTCGCCAGTGGCGATACGATCAGCATCCGAGCCCTTGGGTGCTTCGGGAAGTGCTTTGAGATCGAAATAGTACATGGCGACTGGCACGGAGCCAAAGCCGATGCAGCCCCGGCTGCAATCGCGCAGGCCGCTAACATTAGGCGCACGGGGTACGCCACCTTTGACCGATCGCGCCGATTCGAGCTCTTCGCGCAGCGGTATGCGCTCTTTGTCGCTGGCGGCTTTTCCGCCGCAAACAACGATTGTGCCATCACTGGCCGGGACCCCGCACTTCGGCGGCTGCGGCGGACCTTGCATTAAACGCTGCGCAATTGAGGCCTTTTCGTCAGCTGTGAGAGCCGTTGTCGAACTCTCCGGTTCAGCGGGGCCCGTAATATTCTGAGCGCGCGCGCCGACATTAGTTGCGGCATAAAAAACGATACATGCAAGCAGTATACGCAGCCTCGACAACAATGCCTCCTCCCGTCTAGGACAAACCCCTGTGCGAAACCCCTGTGCGCTAATGCCGCCGAAGGAGTCAATGTGACCGAACCCACGCAAGTCCCCGCCGCTTCGCAAATGCTCGATCGTGTGCTGGTCCTCGAAATGGTGCGCGTGACGGAGGCGGCCGCCATCGGTGCATCAAAGCTGATCGGGCGCGGCGACGAGAAAGCGGCGGATGCAGCAGCGGTTGAAGCAATGCGCGCCGCGTTTAACGAGCTGTACATGGATGGCACCGTGGTCATCGGGGAAGGCGAACGCGACGAAGCGCCCATGCTGTATATTGGTGAAAAGGTCGGCTCTGCGCCGGGCAAAGGCCCCAAGATCGATATCGCGCTCGATCCGCTTGAAGGCACAACAATCACCGCTAAGGCCGGCCCCAACGCGCTTGCTGTGCTGGCGGTAGCCGAAGAAGGCGGGCTGCTTAATGCGCCAGATGTTTATATGGACAAGCTGGCGGTGGGCCCCGGTTATCCCGAAGGGATCATCGATCTGGCCAAATCCGCAACCGAGAACGTCAAAGCTGTTGCTGCGGCCAAAGGGGTGAAGCCCGAAGATATTATCATTTGCGTGCTCGATAGGCCGCGCCATTCCGATCTGATCGCCGAATTGCGCGCGATTGGCTGCGGCATCAGCCTGATCCCCGATGGCGACGTGGCCGGGGTGATTGCGGTGACCAATGAAGATACCGGGATTGATATGTACATGGGCACAGGCGGTGCGCCAGAAGGCGTGCTGGCGGCGGCCGCGCTGCGCTGTGTCGGCGGCCAGTTCAAAGGGCGGCTGGTGTTCCGCAATGATGACGAGAAGGCGCGCGCGCGCAAATGGGGCATCACCGATCTCAACAAGATCTATGATTTGCACGAGCTGGCCAAGGGCGATTGCATTTTTGCCGCTACCGGTGTGACCGATGGATCGCTGCTGGCCGGAGTGAAAGTTCGTAAGGATGGGGTTATGACCACCGAAAGCGTGGTCATGCGCGCAAGCTCGGGCACAGTCCGCTGGGTGCGCGGCGAGCACCGTAAGCCAAAGTAAGCTTTCGGTTTAATTCGCCAAAGCAAGCCGGGTGGGCGCGGGGGCAGCCTCAAGCGCAGAAGATCGGCGGAGCCTATCCGGCTGCGATGCAGCTGCGGGGCGGGCCGCCTTATCGCGTGTCCGGAAGGTTTTAACCAGAACCATCAACAGCTCAGCCTCGCTTGAAAGGCTCTGTGTGGCCGCAGACGATTGCTCAACCATCGCGGCGTTTTGCTGAGTCATTCTCTCCATATCGCCCATCGCTCCGTTCACATCGACCAAATTTTGGGCCTGACGCGAAGCCGAATCGGCGATGCCATCGATCAGCGCGTTGATTTCCGCGACCCGGCGCACAATCCCACCAAGTTTATCCCCTGTCTGACCAACCAGCGCCACACCCGCGCTCACTTGTTCGCCGCTGGTCGTGATAAGCCCTTTGATGCTTTGCGCCGCATCGGCAGAACGCTGAGCCAGCGCACGCACTTCATTGGCAACCACGGCAAATCCGCGCCCGGCCTCGCCTGCGCGGGCCGCCTCAACGCCTGCATTAAGCGCCAGAAGATTGGTCTGAAAAGCAATGCCGTCGATCACTGCAATGATCTGGCTGATTTCTTGGGCCGAACTCTCGATCCGCGCCATCGCTTCGATCGCCCGCTCAACCACATCGCCGCCATCGGTGGCTTCGCGGCGTGCGGCCATCACCGCGCTTTGCACGGCAACCGCGCCTGCTGCGGTTTCGCTGACAATCGCGGTGACCGCATTGAGCGCGCCCGCAGTCTCACTAATCCGCGCAGCTTGCAATTCGTTGCGCGCGGCCAGATCATCAGAAGCGGCCCGGATTTCGCCAATGTTGATCTCCACGCTTGAAGCGCCGACCCGCACGGTGCGCAGCGCGCCAGCGAGCGAATCGACCGCCGCGTTGTAATCGCGACGAAGCGCCTCATAAATTTCGGGAAAACGCACCGCGATCCGAAATTCAAGATCCTTCGCGGCCATGCGCTCAAGCCCCATCGACAACGCGGACACAACAATCTGCTGTTCAGCACTAGCCTGATGTTTGGCTTTGCCATCCTTGCGGAAAACCTCCATCGCGCGCGCCATCAGGCCGATCTCGTCAGCACGCCCAAGATTGCCCACCACCTGATCATAATCGCCCGCCGCCATCGCGGTCATGGCATTGGCGGTTTCCACCAAAGGGTCGACGATCATCCGCTGCATCGCGCGCGCGCTCCATTGGATCGCTCCCATCACGATCAGCGCAGCAAATCCCAGAAAGATGAGCGCCATCTCGATATTGCGCGTGTCGGTTTCTCCCGCTTGCGCGCGATACTTGGCGGACAGTGAGACCAGCTTTGTCACCTTATCGTGCTGCTCATCGTAGGCCGGGGTAAGACCTGTCTTAAACGCATCGTCCATCGCGGCGCGATTTCCGCTGGCCAGCGCGGGCAAGAAACGCTGATCCATGATAGACCAAAAGCGATCTGCGGCATCTACTGTTTCTACCAGCGGCGAACGCATAGCTTCAGGAAGGTCTGCGGCCTGCCAATAAGCCTTGCGAGCCTCGAACTCGGCACGTTCAGCTTTGATATCTGCCACCTGCAGTGCTGCTTCGGCGGGATCGAGCATGATCAACGCCGCGTTCTTATAGGGCTCAACGACAAACGCGGGGGGAGGCAAGATGTCTGCCACGAGTTCGCTTTGCAGCGCATCGCGCACGCTGATCGGTCCGCCAGCCCGGACCTGATGGACGAACATCGATGCCACAGCGATCGTTATCAGCAATAGGCCGATTACCCCCCGCGATCCCAATCGTGCTTTTTGGCTTATCATGGACCATCCTCATGCGTAACCAGCCACTGCGGCAAGCGTGCGCATCTTCACTAGCGCATAAAGCATTGATAACGCTCACCTGCTCTCCATGCGGAAAATGCGTATTAACCTGCATAACACACGAAAAACCCCGCCGGATTGCTCCGGCGGGGTAATCCTAGAGTTTAATTGTCAGCAGGCGCTTAAGCGTCGCCATCCTTGATCAGGTAGTCACCCGCATCGGCATCAAGCCCATGGGTTTCACCCTCGACTGCGGCCAATGGATCATCACCAATCGCGGCTTCGGGGCCTTGCGCCAGCTCTGCCGCATGCTCTTCGGCTGCGCTCGCAGGAGCGATGAGCGATTCCTGCAGCTTGCGATACGAAGCGCGCAGCGCCGCGTCACGGCTGTTTGCGGCAACGCGCATCCGGTTCATGCCCGCGCCAGTGCCTGCCGGGATCAGACGGCCGACGATGACGTTTTCCTTCAGCCCGATCAGCGAGTCCTTCTTTCCTTCAACCGCCGCCTGCGTAAGCACGCGGGTGGTTTCCTGGAACGATGCCGCCGAGATGAACGAACGCGTCTGGAGGCTCGCCTTAGTGATGCCGAGCAGCACCGGCTTGCCTGCGGCAGGGCGCATGCCTGCTTCCAGCTTAGCGTTGTATTCGTTCATTTCTTCCAAATCGACCTGTTCGCCCGGCAGCAGGGTGGTGTCCACGCTCTCCGTGATCTCAACCTTCTGTAGCATCTGGCGAACGATCACTTCGATATGCTTGTCGTTGATCTTCACGCCCTGCAAACGATAGACTTCCTGAATTTCCGCAACGAGATATTCGGCCAAAGCCTCAACCCCGAGCACTTCCAGAATGTCGTGCGGATCGGGCGAGCCTGAGATCAGGTTGTCGCCCTTCTTCACAAAGTCGCCTTCCTGAACGTCGATCACCTTGGACTTGGGGATCAGATACTCGACCGGTTCGCCTTGACCATGTTCGGTGGCTTCCGGGATGATCGCGATCTTGCGCTTCGCCTTATAATCGCGGACGAATTCGATCCGGCCAGAAATCTTGGCGATGATCGCATTGTCCTTGGGCTTGCGCGCCTCAAACAGCTCGGCAACACGCGGCAGACCACCGGTGATATCGCGCGTTTTGGCGGCTTCGCGGCTGGCACGCGCGAGCACGTCGCCCGCTTGCACCATTTGACCATCTTCGACTGAAAGCGTCGTGCCCGGCGCCATCAGATAACGCGCGGCCTCGCCGGAGTTTTCGTCAAGCAGAGTCAGACGCGGGCGGAGGTCTTCCTTCTTGCCGCGCCCGCCAACCCGGTTTTCGGTGACCACGCGTTGGGCAATGCCCGTTGCGTCATCAACCAGCTCGGTCAGAGTGCGGCCATCGACCATGTCCTGATAGCGCACAATGCCCTTCTTTTCAGTGATCACCGGCAGCGTGAACGGATCCCATTCAGCCAGACGCTCGCCCAGCGCCACGGTTGCGCCGTTTTCATGGAGCAAGTGCGTGCCATAGGGCACACGGTGCATTGCGCGCTCACGGCCTTCATTATCGAGCACCACGATCTCGCCATTGCGCGCCAGCGACAGACGGCGCCCACGCGAATCGATGATCGTGGGAATGTCGCGGTGTACCACCGAGCCGTCGCAGATCGCCTCAAGGTTCGATTGCTCGTTGACTTGCGCCGCACCGCCGATGTGGAAGGTGCGCATGGTCAGCTGCGTACCCGGCTCACCGATCGACTGCGCAGCGATAACGCCAACAGCTTCACCGATATTCACCGGAGTACCGCGCGCCAGATCGCGGCCATAGCAGGTGCCGCAAACGCCAACTTGCGCCTCGCAGATCAGCGGCGAACGGATGCGCGCCGATTGCATACCAGCCGCTTCGATTCGGGCGATCATGGGCTCGTCAAGCAGCGTACCCTTGGTCACCAGCACAACGCCGGTCTTGGCCTCGACCATATCTTCGGCCAGCGTGCGGCCCAGAATGCGCTCGCCCAGCGAGGCGATCACCGCGCCGCCTTGCACAATAGCGCGCATTTCGAGCGCGCGCTCGGTGCCGCAATCCTCGACCGTGACGACGCAATCTTGCGACACATCGACCAGACGCCGCGTGAGATAGCCCGAGTTCGCGGTTTTAAGCGCGGTGTCGGCCAGACCCTTACGAGCGCCGTGAGTTGAGTTGAAGTATTCAAGGACGGTGAGGCCTTCCTTAAAGTTCGAGATGATCGGGGTCTCGATGATCTCGCCCGAAGGCTTGGCCATCAGACCGCGCATGCCCGCCAGCTGCTTCATCTGCGTTGGCGAACCACGCGCGCCCGAATGCGACATCATGTAGATCGAATTGACCTGAGCCTCGCGGCCATTGGCGTCCATCGGGGTCGCCTTGATCTCTTCCATCATCGCGGCTGCCACCTGATCGCCGCAACGGCTCCAAGCGTCGATCACCTTGTTGTACTTTTCCTGCTGCGTGATCAGGCCGTCCTGATATTGCTGCTCGTAATCGGCAACCAAATCCTTGGTCTCGGCGACCAGCGGAATCTTGGCATCCGGGATGATCATGTCGTCCTTGCCAAACGAGATGCCCGCCTTGAACGCGTTGCGGAAACCGAGGCTCATGATCGCGTCGGCAAACAGCACCGTGTCTTTCTGGCCGGTGTGGCGATAGACCTGATCGATAACGTCGGCGATTTCCTTCTTGGTGAGCAAGCGGTTGACCAGCTCAAAAGGAACCGTGTGGTTGCGCGGCAGGCATTCGCCGATGAGCATGCGGCCCGGCGTGGTTTCATACCGCTTGAGGTACTGCTTGCCCTTCTCGTCGGTCTGCGGAACGCGCGCCACGATCTTGGAATGCATCGTAACGGCGCCGGCAAACAGCGCCTGATGCACTTCGGCCATATCGGCCATCATCATGCCCTCGCCCGGCTCGCCCTTGCGGTCCATCGACAGGTAATAGAGACCCAAAACCATGTCCTGCGAAGGAACGATGATTGGCTTGCCGTTGGCTGGGCTGAGGATGTTGTTGGTCGACATCATCAGCACGCGCGCTTCCAGCTGCGCCTCAAGCGACAGCGGCACGTGGACCGCCATCTGATCGCCGTCAAAGTCAGCATTAAACGCCGAGCAGACCAGCGGGTGAAGCTGGATCGCCTTGCCCTCGATCAATACTGGCTCGAACGCCTGAATGCCCAAACGGTGAAGTGTCGGCGCGCGATTGAGCATCACTGGATGCTCGCGGATCACCTCGTCAAGGATATCCCAAACTTCCTTGCGCTCTTTCTCAACCCACTTTTTGGCCTGCTTCAGGGTCATAGAAAGACCCTTGGCATCAAGGCGTGCGTAGATGAACGGCTTGAACAGTTCGAGCGCCATCTTCTTGGGCAGGCCGCACTGATGCAGCTTCAATTCAGGTCCGGTGACAATCACCGAACGGCCCGAATAGTCGACACGCTTGCCGAGCAAGTTCTGGCGGAAGCGGCCCTGCTTGCCTTTGAGCATGTCAGACAGCGATTTCAGTGGGCGCTTGTTGGCACCAGTGATGATGCGGCCGCGGCGGCCGTTATCAAACAGCGCGTCAACCGCTTCCTGCAGCATGCGCTTCTCGTTGCGCACGATAATGTCCGGCGCGCGCAGTTCGATCAGGCGCTTGAGGCGGTTGTTCCGGTTGATCACGCGGCGATAAAGATCGTTGAGATCCGATGTCGCAAAGCGGCCGCCATCCAACGGCACCAGCGGGCGTAATTCAGGCGGGATGACCGGCACAACATCAAGGATCATCCACTCGGGCCGGTTGCCCGAATCGATGAACGATTCGACGACCTTCAAACGCTTGATGATCTTCTTAGGCTTGAGCTCAGATTTGGTCGTGGCCAGCTCTTCGAGCAGCTCCTTGCGTTCCTCGACCATGTCGAGATCCATTAGCATGTGCTTGACCGCCTCGGCGCCGATCCCGGCGGAGAACGCGTCTTCGCCGTACTGATCCTGCGCGTCGAGCAGTTCGTCTTCGGTGAGCAGCTGGTAGCGCTCAAGCGGGGTGATGCCCGGCTCGATCACAACATAGCTCTCGAAGTAGAGAATGCGCTCAAGCTGCTTGAGCTGCATATCGAGCAGCAGACCGATGCGGCTTGGCAGCGACTTCAGAAACCAGATGTGCGCAACCGGCGCGGCCAGCTCGATGTGGCCCATGCGCTCGCGGCGCACCTTGGTGACGGTGACTTCGACGCCGCACTTTTCGCAGACAACGCCCTTGTATTTCATGCGCTTGTATTTGCCGCAAAGGCACTCGTAGTCCTTCACCGGACCAAAGATGCGCGCGCAAAACAGACCATCGCGCTCAGGCTTGAACGTGCGGTAGTTGATCGTCTCGGGCTTCTTGATCTCGCCAAACGACCACGAGCGGATGCGCTCAGGGCTCGCCAAACCGATCTGGATTTGGTCGAAAGTTTCAGGCTTGGCGATCTGATTGGTAAACTTGGTAAGGTCGTTCATATTTCAATCCCTCTGGGGGTGAAGTTAGTTGCCAGCCCAGCGCAGACGAACTGCGCTGACGGCGAAAGGTAGTGCGAGAACGAACATCGTCGATCCCAGAGGTAGCCTTCCAGCGCCGGGACTGAACATCAGGGTTGCAACCCCCAATAATATCAATCCGATGCCACCGGTGGCCGCCTTTGTAGACGACTTCATCCGCATTACTCAGCCGCCTCGCGCGAATTGTTGATCGCGGCATCATCGCCCTCATCGTGATCGAGCACCGAGTTGAGCTCCACGTTAAGGCCGAGGCTGCGCATTTCCTTGACGAGCACGTTGAAGCTCTCGGGAATGCCGGCCTCGAAGGTATCGTCGCCTTTGACGATCGCCTCGTAAACCTTGGTGCGCCCGACCACATCGTCGGATTTCACCGTGAGCATTTCCTGCAAGGTATAGGCCGCGCCATAAGCCTGAAGCGCCCAGACCTCCATTTCGCCGAACCGCTGCCCGCCGAATTGCGCCTTGCCGCCCAGTGGTTGCTGAGTGACCAAGCTGTAGGGCCCGATCGAACGCGCGTGGATCTTGTCGTCCACCAGATGGTGCAGCTTAAGCATATAGATGATGCCCACAGTCACCTTGCGGTCAAACGCCTCGCCCGTGCGCCCATCATAAAGCGTTGATTGGCCCGAGGTATCGAGGCCCGCCTTGATCAGCATCGCGGTAACGTCCGCCTCACGCGCGCCGTCAAACACCGGGGTGCCCATCGGAACACCTTTGGTCAGATTACCCGCCAGTTCGAGAATTTCTTCGGTCGAGCGGCTGTTGATATCGGCGTGATAATTCTCGCCGTAGATATCGTTGAGCTTGTCGATCAGCGCGGTTGGCGGAGCCGCCGCCACTGGATCGGGATTGGCATGGCGCCATTCTTCCAGCTCGTGCTTGATCTGCTGGCCCAGTCCGCGCGCGGCCCAGCCCAGATGCGTCTCAAAGATCTGCCCCACGTTCATGCGGCTAGGCACGCCAAGCGGATTGAGCACGATATCAACATGCGTGCCATCGGCGAGGAACGGCATGTCTTCGACCGGCAGGATGCGCGAAATCACGCCCTTGTTGCCGTGGCGTCCGGCCATCTTGTCGCCCGGCTGCAGCTTGCGCTTCACCGCGACGAACACTTTGACCATCTTGAGAACGCCCGGAGCCAGCTCATCGCCGCGCTCCAGCTTCTCCTTGCGATCCTCAAACTTCTCTTGGATCGATTTCACGGTCTCGTCGTACTGAAGCTTAACCGCTTCAAGCTGAACCTGCCGCGCATCGTCGGCCACCGCGAATTTCCACCATTCGAAGCGCTCGACATCGGCGAGGACTTGCTCGTCAATCTCCACGCCCTTCTTGATGCCCTTTGGCCCAGAAGCCACGACCTGCCCCAACAGCATATCGCGCAAACGGTTGAAGGTGGCGCGGTTGAGAATGCCGCGCTCGTCTTCGCGGTCCTTGGCGAGGCGTTCGATTTCCTCGTTCTGGATCGCGCGGGTACGGTCATCGATCTCGATACCGTGGCGGTTAAACACTCGCACTTCAACGATGGTGCCTGAAACGCCCGGCGGCAGGCGCAACGAGGTGTCGCGCACGTCGCTCGCCTTTTCGCCAAAAATTGCGCGCAGCAGCTTTTCTTCCGGCGTCATCGGCGATTCGCCCTTGGGCGTGATCTTACCGACCAGAATATCGCCCGGATGAACCTCTGCGCCGATGTAGACGATGCCCGCCTCATCAAGGCTGCGCAGCGCTTCTTCGCCCACATTGGGAATATCGCGGGTGATGTCTTCTGGCCCAAGCTTGGTATCGCGGGCCATCACTTCGAATTCATCGATGTGGATCGAGGTGAACACATCGTCCTTCACGATGCGTTCTGAGATCAGGATCGAATCCTCGTAGTTATACCCATTCCACGGCATGAACGCGACGAGCGTATTGCGGCCCAGCGCGAGCTCGCCCAGATCTGTCGAAGGTCCATCGGCCAGAATATCGCCGGTCTCAACCAGATCGCCGACCTTCACCAGCGGACGCTGGTTGATGCAGGTGTTCTGGTTCGAACGCTGGAATTTCTGCAGCGTGTAGATATCCACGCCCGACTTGCCCGCTTCGATATCGCCGCTCGCGCGGATCACGATACGTGCGGCATCGACCTGATCGACCACGCCCGATCGCAATGCGCCGATCGCCGCGCCCGAATCGCGCGCCACGGTTTCTTCCATCCCGGTGCCCACAAACGGCGCATCGGCCTGAACCAGCGGCACCGCTTGGCGCTGCATGTTTGAGCCCATCAGCGCGCGGTTGGCGTCATCGTTCTCAAGAAATGGAATGAGCGAAGCAGCAACCGAAACCAGCTGCTTGGGGCTAACATCCATCAGCGTCACGTTTTCGCGCGGGCTCATCACAAACTCGCCGTTTTGGCGGGCCGAGACCAGCTCGTCGACAAAGCTGCCGTCGCCGGTCAGCTCAGCCGAAGCCTGCGCCACAGTGTGCTTCTGCTCTTCCATCGCCGAAAGATAGACCACGTCGCCGGTTACCTTACGATCGATCACTTTGCGGTATGGCGTTTCGATAAAGCCATACTTGTTGACACGCGCAAACGTGGAGAGCGAGTTGATCAGGCCGATGTTCGGGCCTTCTGGCGTTTCAATCGGGCAGATGCGGCCATAATGCGTTGGGTGAACGTCGCGGACTTCGAAGCCTGCTCGTTCACGCGTCAACCCGCCTGGCCCAAGCGCTGACACACGGCGCTTGTGCGTCACTTCGGACAGCGGATTGGTCTGATCCATAAACTGCGACAGCTGCGACGAGCCAAAGAACTCGCGCACGGCAGCAACGGCTGGTTTGGCGTTGATCAGATCGTTTGGCATCACGGTCGACACATCGACCGAGCTCATCCGCTCTTTCACTGCGCGCTCCATGCGGAGCAAGCCAACACGATACTGGTTTTCGAGCAGCTCGCCTACCGAGCGCACGCGGCGATTGCCGAGGTTGTCGATATCGTCAACCTCGCCCTTGCCGTCCTTCAGATTGACCAGTTCCTTGACCACCGCGAGGATATCCTCGGTGCGCAAGGTCGTGACGGTATCTTCGCAATCGAGCGCAAGGCGCATGTTGAGCTTGACGCGGCCGACCGCCGAAAGGTCATAGCGATCACCATCAAAAAACAGCCCGTCAAACAGCGCTTCGGCGGTTTCGCGCGTTGGCGGCTCACCGGGACGCATGACCCGGTAAATATCGGAGAGCGCTTGATCACGGTCCTCGGCCTTGTCGGCCTTCATCGTGTTGCGGATCCATGGCCCGGTGTTGACATGGTCGATATCGAGCAACGTGAGGCTGTCGATCCCGGCTTTGTCGAGCGCATCAAGGTTCTCAGGCGAGACTTCATCGCCTGCTTCGATCCAGATGCGGCCGGTGGTTTCGTCGATCAGATCCTTTGAGGCATAGCGGCCAAAGATTTCTTCGGTCGGGATAAGCAGTGCCTCAAGCCCATCTTTGGCAGCCTTGGTTGCTGCGCGCGGGCTAATCTTGGTGCCAGCGGGGAACACAACTTCGCCCGAATTGGCATCGACGATGTCGAACGCCGGCTTCACACCGCGCCATTGTTCAAGCACGAACGGCACGCGCCAGCCGCCTTCGCTGCGCGCCCAGACTACTTTGTCGTAAAATTCGTCGAGGATCGTCTCGGCATCGAGGCCCAGTGCATAGAGCAGCGCAGTGACTGGCAGCTTGCGCTTGCGGTCGATACGCACATTGACGATGTCCTTGGCGTCAAATTCGAAATCGAGCCACGAACCGCGATATGGGATCACGCGCGCCGCAAACAGATATTTGCCCGACGAATGCGTTTTGCCGCGATCATGATCAAACAGCACGCCCGGCGAGCGGTGCATCTGGCTAACGATCACGCGCTCGGTGCCGTTGATGATGAAAGTGCCGTTGTCGGTCATGAGCGGGATATCGCCCATGTAGACATCCTGCTCCTTGATATCGATCAGGCTCTTGGTCTCGGTCTCGTTATCCACCTCGAAGGTCGCCAGCTTGAGCGTGACCTTCATTGGCGCGGCATAGGTGATCCCGCGCGCGCGGCACTCGTTGGTGTCATACTTGGGCGATTCAAGGATGTAGCCATCCTTTTCCTTGATATCGAGGCTGGCGGTGCCCGCAAAATCCTGAATCGGAAATACTGAGCGCAGCGTTTTTTCAAGGCCCGAAACATAGCCCGTGGCGTGATCGGAGCGGAGGAACTGCTCATACGATTCGCGCTGCACCTCAATCAGGTTCGGCATTTCCACGACCTCGTGGATGTCGCCAAAAATCTTGCGGATGCGCTTTTTCAAACCAGCGCGGGCCGGGGTGCCTGAAGGCGTTGCTTGAGATGCCATGAAGGAGAATGCCTCTTTCGATCAAACGGTTGCCGGAGAGAACCGGCGGAATTGCGCCCACCGCGCGAACGGAAGGACGCCTGAAATGCGCAAAAGGCCAAAGGCGACCGCAAAAGCGGAGCCCACGGCCCATGCCCAGTATCTATCACGTGGAAAACCCAACGCTTCCTTCCGAATGCCCACCCCCGTGCATGAGAAGGCCTTGCTCGAAACGTAAGATGTTTTAGACTCTTACGAGCGGCTTGTGACTAAGTCAAACC
>JBBRXQ010000018.1:0-13762 GCA_038238515.1 Sphingomonadales bacterium
GAAATTGGGCGACCACGAACGATTACCCTTCGCGTGCTCTGCGTGAAGAACGTGAAGGTTCGAGCGGGTTTAGGGTTTCTATTGGCACCGACGGCAAAGTAACCGATTGTCAGATTACCCGTTCGAGCGGCAGTCCTGATCTTGATCAGGCAACCTGCGACAACGTCCGTCGCCGCGCTCGTTTCGCGCCAGCGACCGATGGTGAAGGCAATCCGACGACAGGTTCTTATGCAAGTACAATCCGCTGGGTTATTCCGAAAGAATAACCCTCAGCGAAATTTGCCAAATTTTTCGCGCCCACATTTTGTTTTAATTTTTGAATTCTTGAGAGGAAGTTCCGAATGTTCATCCAGATCCTTGCGGCAGCTGCGACTGCTGCCCCACCTCAGAACAAGTTCGGCTTTGTTGAAGCCCTTCAAGCTGGCGGTTTCATCGCTTACGCCACCGTTGCGATCCTTGGCATCATGTCTTTTGGTTCGTTCTACATCATGTTCACCAAGCTGTTTGAACAGAGCAAGGTGATGAAGCAGGGCAAGGAAATCCGCTCAACGTTCTGGCGCGCAGCTACCCTTCGTGAAGGCGTTGCCAAGCTGGAAAAGAACTCGGCCTTTCGTCAGGTCGCTGAAGACGGTCTCGCTGCTGAAGATCAGCACGGCAAGATGGTCGATTCGATGGAAGCACACGATTGGCTTCACGGTTCGCTTGCCCGTTCGGAAGCTTCGGTCAATTCGAAGCTGGCCAGCGGCCTGCCCTTTCTGGCAACCGTTGGCGCAACATCGCCGTTCGTTGGTCTGTTCGGCACCGTGGTTGGTATTTACCGCGCGCTGATCGCCATCGGCCTTTCGGGCTCGGCTTCGATCGATAAGGTCGCTGGTCCGGTGGGTGAAGCGCTGATCATGACCGCGCTCGGTCTGCTCGTCGCCGTGCCTGCCGTGCTCGCCTACAATTGGCTCCAGGCACGTAACAAGACGATCGCAGAAATGTTGAACAGCTTCAGTACTGATCTACTCGCCAACATCAATTCAAAGGGCGCCGTTCGGCCTACCATGGCAACCGCTGCTACTGCTGCTAAGCCAGCTGCCGCCGCCCCTGCCATGGCGAAGAAGTAAGTTTCGGAAAAACAGCGAGGGTCCCGGTCGCAATCTGCGCCGGCCCTCGCCGCTTTCCCGGTCATACGCGGGCTTTAACTGAGGCGATGGCGGACACATCCCGCCAAAGATCAGCCCAACCTGCGCTCGATTCGGATAGGATTAACACCAATGGCAATGTCTGTAGGCGGCGCTGGCGCTCAAGAACGCCCAATGTCGGAAATCAACACTACGCCGCTCGTCGACGTGATGCTGGTGCTGCTGATCATCTTTCTCATCGCAATTCCCGTTGCGATCCAGTCCGTCGAAAAGCTCAAGGTTCCCATCCTTGTTTCTGAGGAAAGCCAGAACAAGGTTGAAAACCTGCTGATCTCGGTTGTTTCAACCGATTCTGCTGGGCGCAGTCCAAAAGACGATGGCTACGAAGGTTCAAGCCGCGTTGGCGAATGCCGCGTCTATCTTAACAATGTGACACGCGTTGATAGCGGAGAGCTTTACAAGCAGGCTTTTGAACGGCTCGATGCGATCGTGAAGCGCGCCGGCGGCGCAGCCAACATGAAACCTGAGAGCATTCCAGAAGTGCACATTCGCGGTGACGTTAATGTGCCATGGAAGTGCATCGCAGGAACGATTTATAACGTGCAGATCGCGGGCTATCCCAAAGTTGGCTTTATCTCCACACCAGTCGATCCGGGCGGCGCTTGATCATCATGCTTCTATCGGCCCGTAATTGGGTCACCGGCGATGCCTTCGGGCACAAAATATTGAAGGAGTACCACCCATGTCAATGAGCGGCGGCAAAGACGATGGCTCGCCGATGATGGAAATGAACACGACGCCGCTTATCGACGTCATGCTCGTGCTCCTCATCATGTTCATCATCACTATTCCGGTGGCCACCCACGCGGTCAACATCGATTTGCCGCAGGCAACCCCGCCAACAGACGCGCCAAAGATCGATCCGGTCAAGAACAAGGTCGTGCTAACCACACAGAACGTGATCTTATGGAACGGCTCGCCGCAAACGCAGGGCGGTCTGCTTTCGCTTTTAAAAGCGACGAAGGCTATGGCTCCTGAGCCTGAGCTGCAGTTTGAGCCTGAGCCATATGCGTCATACATGATCGCCAACCAAATCCTGCGGCTGATCACTCAAACAAAGGTCACCAAATTTGGCTTCGTCGGTAACGAGAAGTACGCGACTTTTGCCAAGTGACCTGAACGATTGTCGTAGAGTTATGAAAAGGGGGCGGAGCAATCCGCCCCCTTTTTAATTGGCCCTTCTTAATTCGGCCGCATTGCCGCCGCCGCCAGCCCTTCTGCTTCGATCAGCAATTCCTCATCGGCCGCGCCAGCGGGCACCGATTCCCGCCCGATCATCACCATGATCGGCACCGCCAGCGGACTCACCCGGTCCAACCGTACATGCACTAGCTCGGCCCCTGCACGGTCCAATAGATGGCCCAGCCGCCCCACATCGGTCATCCGCGCGCGTGCATCCGCCCATGCCGCCTCGATCAACAGGTGATCAGGCTCGTATTTGCGCAGCACATCGTAAATCAGATCGGTCGAAAACGTCACCTGCCGCCCGCTTTTGCGCTGCCCCGGATGCTGCCGCTCAACCAGCCCCGAAATCACCGCCACCTCGCGGAAAGCACGCCGTAGCAAGTGCGAGTTCTGCACCCACTCAACAAACTCATGCGTCAGAATATCGGGCGAAAGCAGCGCCGCTGGATCGGCCACCGGGCGCAAACCCCACACCCCGAGCGAATAATCGCTCGCCACAAAGCCCATCGGCTTAAGCCCAGCATCCTCCATCCGCCGGGTGATCAGCATGCCTAGTGCCTGATTGGCATTCCACCCCTCGAACGTATAAAACACGGTGTATTCTCGGCCCTGATGCGGAAAGCTCTCAACGAGCAGCTCGCCCGGAGCAGGCAGCCTGCTGCGCCAATCCTGCACCTCCAGCCACTCGCGCACATCATCAGGAAACCGGCTCCATCCGGCGCGGTTCGCCAGCATAGCCTGAACCCGCCCCGCCAGATGTGTGGTTAGAGGCAATCGCGCGCCCATATAGCTCGGGATGCGCCCCGCCGATTTGGCCGCGCGCACAATCAGCTCCAGATCGCGCAGGCTCTCCACCTCCAGATCCATCCCGGCAAAGCGAAACGTATCCCCCGGGCTCAGCCCAGCGCCAAAGCTCTCCTCCACTTTGCCCAGCGTGCGCCCATTGCGAAACCGCACCTCCAGCATTTCGGAATCAACAATGATCCCCGCGTTCAGCCGGTGCCGCGCGGCATGCGCAGGATGCGCCAGCCGCCACCTGCCATCGCGCTCGCGCACAATGCGCTGAAATCTGTCATAGGCTTTCAGCGCATAGCCGCCGTTCGACACAAACCCCAGCACGCGCGCCCATGTCGCCTCATCCACCCAATGATACGCCAGCGATGATCGCACCTCCGCCAGCAACGCCGCCTCGTCAAACGGCCCCGCGCAGGCAACTGCCATCACATGTTGCGCCAGCACATCCAGCCCGCCGCGCTGAAAATCCTCACCGTCGCGCTGGCCCTCGTCAACAGCGTCCTTGGTCGCCATCGCCTCCAGAAATTCAAAGCGATTGCCCGGCACGAGCACCGCGCGGCTGGCCACATCGAGCCGGTGCCCCGCGCGCCCGATCCGCTGGAGCAGCCTTGACGAACCCTTGGGCGCGCCCATCTGCACCACCAGATCGATATCGCCCCAATCGATCCCCAGATCGAGGCTGGCGGTGCAGACCAACGCGCGCAGCTCGCCCCGCGCCATCGCCCCCTCCACCTTCCGCCGCGCCTCTTTCGAGAGCGAGCCATGATGGATGCCAATTGGCAGCTTGTCCTCGTTCACATCCCACAGCAGCGAGAAGATGTACTCCGCTAAAAACCGCGTGTTGGTAAAGATCAGCGTGGTCCGGTTGGCGCTGATTTGCTCATAGATCTGGGGCACCGCCCAGGCCGCCGCATGCCCGCCCCACGGCACCCGCGCCTCGATCGGCAGCATGATCTCGACCTCGGCGGGCGCGCCCTTCTCGCCGTCAACCAACGCCACGCTGCCAATATCGCCCCACGGCGCAAGCCAGCCTCGAAACGCCTCCGGATCAGCCACCGTGGCGGACAGCGCAGCGCGGCGCATGTCGGGCGCAAGCGCCTGCAGCCGCGCCAGCGACAGCGCGAGTAAATCGCCGCGTTTCCCCGTGGCAAACGCATGGATCTCATCAATCACCACGCGCTTCAGCCCGGCAAACAGCTCCGCGCTCTCAGGATAGCTCAGCAGCAACGAGAGCGATTCAGGCGTGGTCAGCAGAACATGCGGCGGCCGCACCCGCTGCCGCGCCTTGCGGTCAGAAGGCGTATCCCCGCTGCGCGTCTCAACCCGGATCGGCAGCCCGATCTCCTCAATCGGCGTCAGCAAATTGCGCTGCACATCATGCGCCAGCGCCTTTAAGGGCGAGATATACAGCGTGTGGAGCCCCTCCGGCGGGGCGTCTCCGCCCAGCCGCGAAGCCGCAAAATCCGCCAGCGTCGGCAAAAACCCCGCCAAAGTCTTCCCCGCCCCCGTATCCGCCACCAAGAGCGCATGCAGCCCCGCATCCGCCGCGCGCAGCATTTCCACCTGATGACGCCGCACCCGCCAATCGCGCGCAGCGAACCATGCGGTGATTTCGGGGGGGAGGGTGCCGGGGTTCATAAGGACAAGATAGGGCGTTTGCCGCGAATGCGCATCCGGTTAGGCGCCGAAGCTGCGATAAACCAGCCTGCCATTCCGGCGCTCGCTGTCAAACATCTATCGTAACGCCGCATGCGCAATGGTATCACGTGGAACGTCATTAGCTTGAAGGGCCTGAAACCGTGATCAAACCGCGTTTGCTTATCGCCATCACTGCGGCACTGGCACCGCTCCCGGTCCTCGGCGCACCAGCGCCTGCGTCAGCTAAAACCGCCGATACCGTGATCGTCAATGCCCGGATTCATCAGCTTGATAGCGGCGATCATGTTGTCGCGGCGCTGGCGATCCGCGATGGGCGGGTGGTCAAGGCAGGCACCAATGCGCAAGTGCGCCGATTAATATCAAAACGCACCAAAGTGCTTGATCTGAAGGGCGGAGTGGTAATGCCCGGCCTGATCGACGGGCACATGCATCCATTGTCCGGCGGGTTGGGGCTGTTATCGTGCACGCTGGATTACCGCCGCCTGACTATTCCTGAAATTCAGGGGATCGTCAGCACATGTCTAGCCAAAAACGATGGTGCGGGCGGCGATAGCTGGCTCTCCGTGATCAACTGGTTTCAAGAAGAAACTCAGCCAGCTGGCGTGATTGTAACCAGCGCTCTGCTCGATGCGCTACCCACAACGCGCCCGATCATCATTCAGTCCTCGTTTGGCCACACGACTCTTGCCAATAGCCGCGCGCTGGCGCTGGCCGGGATCACCGCGCAGACCCCCGATCCGGTTGGCGGGCAAATCCATCATAACGCTGATGGCACGCCAAACGGGCTGCTGGAGGACGCCGCGCAGGAATTCGTCACCGCCAAGGTGCCCGCGTCAACGCCTGCTGAAAACGTGGTTGGCGCGCGCGCCGCATTGGCCGCGATGGCGCGCCAGGGCGTGACCGGGTTTCTTGATGCGGCGGCAACGCCGGGTGCCATCGCCGCTTTTGCCGCGGTTATGGAGCAAGGCGGGCTGACCGCGCGCGCGCATTTTGCCCCGGTGCTTGAGCCAAAGGATGGCGCGGCGCCCGATGCCGCGCTGGCCGAAATTGTCGCGCTGCGCAAGAAGTACGACAGCGGCGCGCTGCGTCCCCAGCCCGGCATCAGCGTTTCCAGCGTAAAGCTGTTTATGGACGGCGTGATCACTGCGCCCGCCCAAACCGGGGTGATGCTGGCACCCTATTGGACCAACCACGGCAGCAATATCCACCCCGCTTGGCGCGCGGGCACCACCACAGGCCCGGCGGCCTATTTCCCGCCAGCCGTGCTCGCGCCCTTGGTGCAAAAGATCGCCGCTCTGGGGTTTGATCCGCATATGCATGCCGATGGCGATGGCGCGGTGCGGATCGCGCTCGATGCCGTTGCTGCCTTGCGCGCGGCGCACCCCGAACTCGATACCCGCCCCGCCATCGCGCACGACGAGAGCGTCGATCCAGCCGATTATGCGCGCTACCGGGCGCTGAACGTCGTGCCCGTGCTGTCGCTGCAATGGGGCAAACGCGCCGCAGACACCATCGTCGGCGCGCGCGATCAGATGGGGCCGGATCGCTTTTCCCGGCTCGAGCCATCGGGCTTTCTGGCCAAGGCGGGCGCGCCCGTGGCCTATGGCAGCGATTGGCCGGTGGACCCGCTCAACGAATGGTTCGCGCTGAAAGTCGGCGTTACCCGGCAAAATGACCCGGCGGCGGGGCCAGACTATGTCGCCCCCTTGCCGGGGCCAGCTCTGACCATAGCGCAGGCCGCCCACGCGATCACCACCGGCGCCGCCTATGAACTGCGCGAAGAGAAAGTCGCCGGATCGCTCGAACCCGGCAAATTCGCCGACCTCATCCTGATCGACCGCGACATCTTCACCGGTAACCCCGCCGCCATCGCCGATACCAAAGTGCAGATGACGATGGTGGGCGGGAAAGTGGTTTATACGGCGGGGGCGGACAAGCGGGATTGATTGGGAGTCTAGTTGCGTTGCAACCTATGGTTACGGAGTTATCGTGACGCTCTACGTACCTCCAATTAAGGCCATCGCTTGCATAAAAGTTTAGGGGTTAAGTAAAGTGTCACCGTAATTCTGGTGCTTACCAGCAGCGCTGGCGCTGGCGTGCGGGACGGAGAAAGAGGGGGATGGAGCGCGCTCGCACCCTTGCCATTTGGGCGGGATGTAGGAAAATAGTTTGTGGTGTTTGCTGATGGACTGGAGCGTGGGGGGGGTAGTCAAGTGCACTGTTATCCTAACTCCGTCACCATAACTCCAGAGCGGAGCTATGATATCGGAATTAAGTATACTATCCCCCGAAACCTGAAACCTGAGAGGGAGGTGCAGAAGTTTGGGGATTATTGCACCTGTCACCGTAACTGCGTAACTGGTAACTGATTGGAATAGTAACACGCGACAGGCATTGGGATTTCCAGATGCAGAGTATAATATCGCTATAAGTAACGCAATTTCATTGATGAAGGCCAATATTGCCGTGACCTACGCTGGTCATTCACTTGGCGGCGGTTTGGCGACAGCACAGGCGGTGGTATCCCGTCGTTCAGCTATCGTTTTCAATCCGGCGGCTGTGAACCCAAAGACGGTGGGCGGGATTGCAATCTTGGAGCGCCAAGGTAACTTTGTAGCCAACTACACCGTAGCCGGAGAGTTCCTCTCGAAGGAGCAGGATAACCACTCGTTTGGTATTCCTAGTGCGGGAGGCCGCCGAGTCACACTAGATCCTGCCAATCTAGTGCGGCCACGCGGGCTCTATCAGTCGTCTCCGGTAAGTAGTTTCTTCAACCCGATCAGCAACCATTCAATCAACACCGTACTCGATTCTATTTTCTATCGCTATGAAAGCGGTAATGGCTTTTGAGCGGTAGGACCGATGAGAGGCGAACAATGTGGAAGATAATCGCCATTGCCGCAGGCCTCGCAATGGTCGGAGTGGGAGGAACTCAGGTGATGGAGCAAACTGTTGACGGCAAGACTGTTAGCGAGGTCTTTACTGATCCGCAAGCTGCCCGGCTTGCCCGAGCTGCCTGCTCTGGCAAAGTAGAGAAGGTCAACGACCTTATCGCGAACGGCGCATCGCCGAACGTGCGGGGATCGCACGGCATGACGCCCTTGTTCTGGGCGCTAAATTGCGGCACTCCGACGACAGTAGAGGCTTTGCTCAAGGCTGGAGGCAATCCCAATCAGTCAATCGAGACCGCTGAGTCACCGCTTTATCGCGCTGCAACCTTCAAAGACCCAACCTACTTACGATTGATGCTCAAATATGGGGGCGATCCCAATAAGCCTCTCTCGGACGGTGAAACAGTTCTCAGCGCCGCGTTTGCAGCAGGGCAATACGGCAACCAATGGCAGAACTACTATATGCTGCTTGATGCTGGAGTGGATGTTAACTTGCCCAGTCGAACAATCGGTATGGCCGAATTTGCCGTTGCGGTCGGGCTTCCCAGCAAGGCGGTTGAACTGCTGGAGCGAGGCTATAATTTCCAGCTCGAAAGTCTGGCGGATGCCATTTATGGCAGCGGATTGAACGCCGTGACTGCAGAACACCCTCAGCCCTTGCGTGACGAGGCGGAGTACAAATACATCGGCATCGCGGCTCGAATGCTAAAGGAGCGTGGTATCGACACAGAGATGATCAAGCGCCGGATTGACGAGCAAGACAATCAGGTTAAAGCTGGAATTAGGCACGATTATAGCTTTGAGTATAGCGGTACTGGCCGACATTGAGTTTGGATTTGGTTTAAGTTACGGAGTTATGGTGCCTTTTTACTCAATCCCCAATTATCCTGGCGCGCAGCCCTGCCAGACAGGGAAATTCCGGAGCCAGTATACTTAATACCCCCGCTTCACGCGCGATGCGATGGGGCGGGTGACGGACTACCGCGAATACAGCGCAGCCGGCTACGTTTCTACAAATGCGGCAACCAACGTGGTTTACCAGCGCACGGCCAACTATAACAACAAGAGCCTGGTAACATCGGACGTGGTGACCTCGGTGCAGGGCACGGACACGTTCATCAACAGCACGACCTATTTCTATTCCGCCAACGAGACGAGCGCGGGATCGGGCCGGTGGAAGGGCAATGCCGCTGGCGGCACTTACATGGGCGGCGTAGTTACGCTATCCTCCACAGCTGTGACCAAGAACGGCGTCTCGCAGACCGGCAACAGCACCACCAACACGCTGGCGTGGTGGGGCGGCGCTTTGCAGACGGCGACGAACTATGTTTCCGGCTCGGTCAGCAACACCTCGACCTTCAATTACGATCAGAGCGGGCACTTGCAATCGGTTTATATCCAGGATGGCCGCCCGCGCTCGCTGAACTTTGTGACCGACATCAATGGCCAGATCCTGACGCGTACTGAAACCGACAACCTTTCCAGCGGCGATCCGAAAGAGCTGCATTACTATTTCAACGGGATGGGCGTGGGCGACATCTCGAACAACGGCACCAGCGATGTGGACTATGCGGCCTCGATTGCGCAGCACACAAGCACTTACACAGGCACCAATTCCGGGAATAGCTTACTTAATTCGCATTCCGCCGCCCCCTCAATGCCCCGCCGCTTCCCCCCGCTCCAGCCCTGACGCCGCAAGCTGCGCGTCGATCATGCCCATCAGGCGGTCCAGCCCGTCCTGCGTATAGCTCTCCGCGCGGGCGACCAGCACGTCTTGCGTGTTTGAGGCCCGCAGCAGCCACCAGCCATCAAGAGTGTTGACGCGTGCACCGTCGGTTTCGTTGACGTCAGCGCCTGCGGCTTTGAGGCGCGCCTTGACCTCGTCGATCACCGCGAACTTGCGCGTTTCATCCACCTGAAAGCGCAGTTCCGGGGTGTTGATCATCGCTGGCATCTCGCCGCGCAGGGTTGTTACGGACTTGCCGAGCCGGACAGACGCGGAAATCAGGCGAATCGCGGCATAAATCGCGTCGTCATAGCCGTAATATTGGTCGCCAAAGAACACATGGCCGCTCATTTCGCCCGCGAGCAGGCAACCTGTTTCCTTCATTTTGGACTTGATCAGCGAGTGCCCGGTTTTCCACATCAGCGGCTTTCCGCCTAGCTCAGTCACGCGGTCGAATAGCGCGCGGCTGGCCTTCACATCGGCGATAATCGTAGAGCCGGGCAGGCGGCGGAGCAGCTCCTCGGCATAGATCATCAGCAGCTGATCGCCCCAGATGATCCGGCCCTCGCCATCGATCGCCCCGATCCGGTCGCCATCGCCGTCGAATGCCACTCCGAAGTCGAGGTTTCCCTGCGCGACGGTGCGGCGAAGATCGGCGAGGTTCTTTTCCTCAGTGGGGTCAGGATGATGATTGGGAAAGTTGCCGTCAACTTCAGTAAACAGCAAGACATGATTGCCCGGCAGGCGCGCGGTGAGCCGCTCGACCACGGGGCCAGCAGCACCGTTGCCCGTGTCCCACGCGATGGAAAGGTCCGCAATCGCGGTCTCATCGATCCCGTCCAGCCCTTGGAGCAGCCGGTCGACGTATTCGTCCACGATGTCCACAGTTACCGACGTGCCATCGCCGACTTCCCAATCGCCAGCGGCGGCGAGCACGCCGAGATCGAGTATATCTGGACCGAAGAACGGACGCCCCTGAAATACCATCTTGAAGCCATTATAATTGGCGGGATTGTGGCTGCCGGTTATCTGAATGCCGCCATCAACCTTTGGCATTGAGGCGGCGGCATAATACAGCATCGGCGTTGGCCCCATGCCCACGCGCACCACATCGATCCCCGAGGCATTAAGCCCCGCAACCAGCGCCGCCTCCAGCACCGGCGAGCTGATCCGCCCGTCATAGCCCACCGCCACGCATTTGCCCCCGGCCCGCGCGATCCGCGTGCCAAAACCGCGCCCGATCGCGCGCGCATCCTCGGTGCTCAGTGTTTCATCGATGATCCCGCGGATATCGTATTCGCGCAGCACGGTGGGGTTAAACATGTGTGTCATGGGCGAGGCTCTCTTTAAACGTGCGCGGCGGCGCGCATGGTGCACAATGCGGCTATTTCAGTTGAACAATCCGGGTGAGCAATAGGTCCCTTGCGGCATTGGCTTCATGCACCGCGTCTGAACTGCCGCCGCGATCGGGGTGCACTTGGCCGATCAGCCGCCTGTGCGCTTCGATAATCTCATCGCGCCCCGCCTGCGCGTTTACGCCCAACAGGTTACGTGCACGTTTCGCGGTCGCGGCGCGTTCGCTATCCTGCCACATCTGCCAAGGCCAGCGACCGCTGAGCAAACGCACCGCCACGCTGGCCAGAATGGCGAGGAACACCAGCTTGCTCATGCAATGCCCTCAAGCACGGGCTGTTTGGGCGCAGCAACCGGCGTCGGCAGATTGAGCCCCGCGATCAGCGCGCGCAATTCCTGCCGCGCCACCAGGTGGCTGGTGCCCAGCTCACCTAGATGGCCCTTATCCAGCAAAGTAAAGCCGCTGGGGAACAATTCGCGATAAATCACGCGTTCCGACAATCCCTTGGCAATGCGAAAGCCAACCCGCTTGGAAAGCTCGGTCAGCGCCAGATCGATGCGGCGCTGGTTGCGCGCCTCGATATGCTGCGTGCGGTTGCGCACCACCACCCAATCCATCGCGCGGCGCGTTTGTTGGCCGTCAATGGCTTTCGCTGCGGCCATCGCGCGCGCCTTGCGCGCTTCCCAGATCAGCTCGGCATAAAAAGAAAGCTTACGCACTTTGAAAGTTTCGGCGTCCACCTGCCCGATCAGATCGAAATCAACGAAGCTGTCGTTCAGCGGGGTGACCAGCGTATCGGCGCATGTCGCCACATGGCGCGCCAGCGGATCATCGCGGCCGGGGGTGTCAAACACCAGAAAATCGTGGGTTTTGCCCAGTTCGTCGATCATCGCATCAAGCTCGGCCACGCTGGTACCATCATAGACCGCGAAGGTGGCGCTGGGCAGGGTGATTTTGCGGCGGGCCTGCGTTTCCGCGCGGTTTTCCAGATATCGGTGCAGCGTGCGCTGACGGGCATCCAGGTCGATCACAGCCACCCGCGCGCCCTGATAGGCCAGCGCGATCGCCACATGCACCGCCGTGGTCGATTTGCCGGTGCCGCCCTTTTCATTAGCAAAAACAATGCGATATGGGCCAGACCACGGTGGAGCAGTCGGCGCAGCGTGGCTCGAAACGGGACGGATACTCACTTGCATGATGGCTTTCCATAACGGGAGCTTGCCGCCGGGCGAGCGTCACGGCTAAAGACACCGCGCGCACCGCCGGTGTGCCCCGGGCTGAAGCGGGAGATTAAAGGAGACACCGCACAGGTGCAAACCATCTCTAGGCTTAACGACCTGCGCGAAGCGGTGGGTATGTTGAAAAGCGGGGGAAAAACCCTTGCGCTGGTGCCCACGATGGGCGCGCTCCATGCCGGGCATCTTGCTTTGGTGCGCGAGGCCCGCCGTCATGCGGATCATGTTGCGGTTTCAATCTTCGTCAATCCGCGCCAGTTCGGCCCGGCGGAAGACCTCGATACTTATCCGCGCCCACTCGCCGCCGATCGCGCGCTGCTAGAGGGGGAAGGCGTCGATCTGCTTTGGGCGCCCGAAGCCGATGTGATGTATCCAGCAGGCTATGCCACCAATGTCGCGGTTTCCGGCCCCGATGCCGTGCTTTGCGGCGCGGCGCGGCCGGGTCATTTTGATGGTGTGGCGACGGTCGTGTGCAAATTGTTTAACCAAGTCCGCCCCGATGCCGCGCTGTTTGGCGAGAAAGACTGGCAACAGCTCACTATTATCCGCCGCATGGCCCGCGATCTTGATCTCAGCGCGCCACACGCCGCCCATATCATCGGCGTCCCCACGGTGCGCGAGGCAGACGGGTTGGCCATGAGCAGCCGCAACCAATACCTCACGCCGCAAGAACGCGCCAATGCCCCCGCCCTCGCCGCCGCGATGCGCACCGCTGTGGCTGCAATCGCTGGCAAAGCTGATGTCGCCGCCATGCTCGCTGCGCTCAGAGCATCCGTGCTCAGCGCAGGCTTCCGCGCCATAGATTACGCCGACTTGCGCGATGCAGCGACGCTGGAAGCGCTGGAAAGTTACGATGGCCGCCCCGCGCGGCTGTTGGTGGCGGCGCACATGGGGAAAGCGCGGCTGATTGATAACATGCCGGTGGGGTAGGTCGGGGGCAGTAAGCGTTTGCTGGTGAGAATTGCGGTTGGCCGCTTGCGGACAGTTTAGGCCATTCGTGCCACCACCCTCGGACGTTGGCTCCTAACCAAACCAGTCATTTGCGTGAGGCAAACTAGCTGGTCGAAGTATGTCCCATGGCTGTTGTTGAAGCCCGTTCTCGCCAATCGCGAGAACGGAAATTGTGATGCTGGCTTATGACACTTTGACGGGCCCAGAAAACCGTCGCCGAGCGGCGGCGTCACAACTGACCGGTTCTGACACCGCAGTGGTATAACCGATGGTTGCACCGGGCGCTTCATGTGTGCTCGGTCAGCGTACTGGTTGAAGTGTGCTCATGCCGCCGCTCTTGTCAGTCTCCGGCGACGGAGGGGGAACCTGCCTGTCGCCAAAGGAGGCGAGGTCGGGCGCACCGCCCGGCGTCGGATCGGCCGCAAGCTGGGCAATCCACCGCCTCATTTCGGAAATCTCACGAACCTAGGCGTCGATGGTGCAGTCCACCTGATTGCGGACCTCGGGATCTTTGAGGTGTGCCCGCTCACTTGTCATGATCGCGATTGAGTGGTGCGGGATCATGGCCTTCATCTAACCGCCTGCGCCGCGTAGATTCCGATGGTTGAACATCGCAGCGGATAGGCCTTGACTCTGACATGATGTCAGACCCTACATGCTTTCGGGTCGAAGGAGTTATCTGTCATGAACGACCCTCAATCCCGATCCGATGCAAAGGGCTGCGGCTGTCTGGCAAAGCCAGCGTCGGAGGCGACTGTTGCGCCTTCGGCCTGCTGCTC
>JBBRXQ010000019.1:0-13699 GCA_038238515.1 Sphingomonadales bacterium
CGGATTAAACTCATGGCGCGCGATATCTTTGCTCTTATCAAGCACCCAAGCCATTGGCCGCGTGATCTTGCGCGCCGCCTCATATGCAGAATAAATCAATGCAAACCCCTTTAGAAACCCGTCTTATCTAACAAACAACTTAACTTTTCACATATTCGCCCGGCGCATCGCATAGGTGGGGATACTGCTTTGAGCCAGCACCTTTCGGTGCATTAACCAATGCCCCGCTGCGATCACCGCACCATTTGGTCCAGCTTTCCCACCAGCTACCGCCAATTTTCTGCGCTGTCCCCTGCCATAAATCAGCATCTGCCGCGGTTGCGGGGCCAATCCAGTGAAACGCTTTGGGGTTTCCGGGAGGATTGATCAGCGCGGCGATATGGCCGCCGTTGCTGAGCGCAAAGGTCTTGTCGCCCGAAAACAGCGCGGACGCCTTGTAGCAAGATTTCCACGGGGTGAGATGATCGGTGATGGCGCCAACGATAAAGCTGTCGCAATCGATCCGGCTTAGATCGATCTTTTCGCCGGCAATCTCAAATTCATTGGGAGTGACCAAGGCATTGTTTTCAAAAAGCTCAAGGAAATCACTGTGCAGCTTGGCGGGCAGATTGCTGCTGTCGCGGTTCCACGCGAGGATATCGAATGCGGGCGGCGTATCGCCCATCAGATAATTGTTCACCCAATAGTTCCACACCAAATCATTGGGGCGCAGCCACGCGAATACCTTCGAAAGCTCCTGACCCTCAAGCACGCCCTTGGCCTCTGATTGCGCCTTAGCCACGCTGAGCATCGCGGGCAGGCGGAAGGCGCCGAGCGCGGCGTCGGTGGTGAAATCGAGCATTGTTACGCAAATCGTGGCGGTGTTGATCAGATCGCGCTCTTTGGCTTTGAGCCACGCCATCATGATCGAGCTGGTCATCCCGCCGGCGCAAAAGCCAACCAGATTGGTTTTGGGCGCGCCCGTAATCGCCAGCACCGCCTCAATCGCTTCGATCACCGCATACATATAATCTTCGAGTGACCAATGCCCCTGCTCGGGCGATGGGTTGCGCCAGCTGACTGCGAAGTAATTGAGGCCCTGTGCCACGGTATATTCGGCAAAGCTGCGACCCGGGGCGAGATCGGTGAAATAATAGCGTCCAATTTGCGGCGGGATCAGGATTACCGGGATCGTATGCACTTTGGCCGCAGACGGGGTGTAGTGGATCAGTTCCAGCATTTCGGTGCGCAGCACGATCTTGCCCGGCGTTACCGCCATATTCTTGCCGACTTCAAAGCCCGAGTGATCAACTTGCGCAGGCATCCCCCCATTATGCTCAACATCGTGCAGGAAGTTTTGGAAGCCTTTGACCAGATTGCTGCCCTTTGCCTCCATCGTGCGCTTCATCGCCGCCGGATTGCCGATCAGCGTGTTGGTGGGGGCCATGCTGCTTGAAAGGATCGATGCGGTGAGCTCTGCCCGGGCCTTTTGCTCGACGGGCAGATCCTCAGGGATCATCTTTTCCATCGCGTCAGACATCGCCAAATAGGCCTGCATCCACCGCTTATAAACGGGGTTTTCGGCCCATGCCTGATCTTTAAAGCGGCCGTCCTTGGCATCAGGGGCAATTGCCGAACTGCCGGCGGCGATGTCGGCCATCTGTTTGAACAGGGCCATGCCTTGTTCCCACGCGGCCATCGGCTGAACCATTGGAAAGGAGGCTGCGAACGGATTGCTGAATGCTCCGCCCGTGTTCGGTTTATCGCCCATCGCTCATCCCCTTGCGGCATCGGACCCCATAGGCAACGATTGCGCTTTCCTAAGTATCGTAACAGCATGGGCGTGGGACACAAGATTTGATGCTCTGCGGCCAAATGGACGGCGTGTGCCGCCGCTGCAGGCGCTTTCGCCGAAATAGCGGCACCGCGCATGGCCTTGGTGCGGCCCGCAATTCTTGGCGAAGTTGACGAAGTTGACACAGTCCTGAGACGGAAACTGCGGGCCTGAGACAGAACCTGAGGGCCGCTTGCGGGGGCGCGGAAAGGGCGGCGCAGCGCGAGATTGACGGGCAAAGATCATCCTGCGGCCATGCATTTTTGCATCGCTGTAGGAAAATGGTTTTTCTGGATGGTGCCCGTGGGGGTTTTGGACTTGGCGGGGGAGTTGTGATTTAGTGCCAGGTTACCGCTATACCGGGATTGGCGACTACCGCTACGACGGGCAACTCCGCAAAACGCCTCCCGAATGTGTCGGAATGCTTTACTGTTGACATAGTTGACACAGTCCTGAGCAATAATTCAAATCGATCAGTGGGGCGACTTTGATCGACCAAAGCGATCACTGGCAACAATGCGAGCGGCAAAAGTTCCTGCATTTACAAAGCGCCTTGGCAACGGGGACGGGATCACGAAGCCTTGCAGATTTGTGCGATGTAGGAAAGCGTTCGCGGCATGGTGGTCGGGGCCTTTAGGGGTTTGCGCACCTGTGGCCGTAAACTCAGAGTTGCAATTGCTAATCATTCGCATTATAAGAACGATGGCGCGAGTGGCTAAGTCTCTCGGAAGCCAGTGCGAAAGGTCCTCTGTTGCTGCGTTTTCGTCTCTTGCCTATCGTCGTTGCGGCGTTACCGTTTCCCGCAATCGCAGCTGATGCAGACGAGCAAGCTCAACCAATCATCGTAACCGGCAGGTTCGATAAGCCCTATCAAGTCGATGCCGCAGCCGCGCTCAAGACCGATACTTTGCTGAAAGACACTCCGCAGACTGTGAGTGTGGTGAGCGCCGAACGCATAGCCGATGGTGCGTTCCGCAGCATTGCCGACATTTTGCGATACGTGCCGGGCGTTGCCGTTGGACAGGGCGAAGGCAACACTGACCAGATTGCGATACGCGGACAGGTAACGACCGCGAGCTTTTTTCTCGATGGGGTGCGCGACGACGTCGAGTATTTCCGCCCAATTTACAACCTTGCTCGGGTCGAGGTGATCAAAGGGTCAAACGCTCTGTTATTTGGACGTGGCAGTGGTGGCGGGGTTATCAATCGCGTCACCTTGCGGCCCGAACTCGGGCTGACCCAAGGAATATTCCAAGCGGGGGTAAGCAGTTTCGGCGGGGCCGACGCTGGCTTTGGGGTCAACCTGCCGCTGGGCAGCAAAGTGGCGGCACGGGTCGATGCGTTTTACGAACACCTCCAGAATCACCGGGCCTTTTTCGGCGGCAATCGCTGGGCTGTAAACCCGCAGCTGCTGGTCGAAATCGCCCCTAGTTGGCGCACAGGGCTTGCTTACGAGCATGTCGAAGATAGGCGCGTCGCCGATCGCGGCGTGCCCTCGATTGAGGTTTTGGGGTTTCCGAACCGGCCGTTTGTGGGCGAGCGCAAAACCTTTTTCGGCTTGCCCGGGTTTAATTCGGCGCATGTTTCCGCAGACATCACAACGGCCCGGCTCGACGGCGAAATCGCGCCCAGCGTCACTTGGTCGAGCATTGCGCGCTATGCCGCTTATGACAAATCCTACGCCAACGTTTACCCAGACGCTGCGGCCACTTCGCCCAATGGTACGGTGGCACTCGCGGCTTATGCGAACGCCACACAGCGCAAGAACTGGATTATCCAGTCGAACATCGTTGCGAAGCGCCGATTGTTTGGCGCTGCGCATACACTGCTGTTTGGCGGGGAATATGGTTCGCAGCAAAGCTCTGGACGCGAGGTGGACGGGATCGTTACCCCCGGTGCGGTGTCGTTACTTGATCCTTCCCCATCGACGGTAGCGCTCGACGAAGTCGCCTTCGATTTGCGCACTCAGGTAAACTTTCTTTCGCTTTATGCGCAGGACGAGATCAACCTTGCGCCTTGGCTAGATGTGACTGCGGGAGTGCGCTGGGATAGGTTCTCATTTGAGGGCAGTGATCTAACTTCTGTCCCGATCAGGCCATTCGCGCGCACCGACAGCAAGCTCTCGCCGCGGTTTGGTATTGTGCTGAGGCCGATCAGCACGGTGAGTGTTTATGGGTCTTATGCCCGCTCGTTTCAGCCGCGCTCGGGCGATCAATTTGTCGAAGGTCTGACCGCCGACGAACGCAATCTCGAACCGGAATCCTTCCAGAACTATGAAATTGGCGCAAAGTGGCAGCCCACCCCTGAGCTGTTTGCCACGGTGGCCGTCTTCCGCCTCGACCGCACCAACGCGACCACGCCCGCTCCAAACAATCCGCTTCTGCTGCTCAACATCGGCGCAACCCGAACCGAAGGGGTCGAAGCCGAAGTGACGGGGCGGCTACTTCCGACACTAAATATTAGCGCAGGCTACACCTGGCTTGACGCCAGGCTGCGCGGCAACGATGCGGTCCGTCTCGCGCAAACGCCGCGCGCGCGCGCCTCTGGCTGGGCGCGTTGGCAAGCGACGCCGCGCCTCGGTCTCGCTGCCGGCTTGGTCCACCAATCGAGCCAATTTGCGGCGATCCGCACGGAGCCCAACACCACGTTGCTCCCGGCCTTCACCCGGCTTGATGCAGCGCTATCTTACCGCGTTTCGACACACACCCAAATCCAGCTGAACGTCGAGAACTTGGCGAACACCCGGTATTTTTCAGACGCATACGATAACAACAACATCTCAACTGGCGCACCGACCAACGCTCGGTTGACAATACGGACTGGCTTTTAGACTTCGCCAATGCGCGTGGTGTTTCTTGGAATTGCGATGACAGAATTACGATGACAGGTGCGTAAACCCCTAACTAGAGTTAAGGTGACTGAACCCGGCTTTTGCGCGTTGATGGGAAAGCTATAGCGGCGCTTTGGTCAACGCCCAAGTTCGTTCCCCCACCGGTTTGGCAGGCTGACCCACTAGCTGGAGTGGGGGTAATTGGGGTTTCAGCAACGTCGCAACATAGTTTTCTTGCCAAAACACGTCCACAGCCTTGTTGCTGCGGACATGTTCTGGTTATTGAAACAAGGGTGGCTGAAAAGATCAACCCTCTGTCTTTGGATCAATATCCATAGTTGTAATAATTGCGGTACCGACGTCGCCACTCGTCACGGCGATGCCCTTGGTTGTGTTCACGGTTTAACTCACGGTGTTCATAATGATGATCGTCGCGTAACTGCCGGTGCAACTGACGATGATCCCATCTCGAAAGCCCCTCCTCATGAGCCTGAGCATGTTCATCGTCGAGTTGGCCGTGAGCATCGTCATGCTGATCGTCGAGGTCATCATGCTGATTATCATGCCGATTGCGATAGGTGTCGTAGCCGCCACCGTATGACGGATAGCCATAACCTGACCCGACAGTGACTGACCATCGGCTTTGCGCAGAGGCAGATGCAGGAGCCATGAGCGCAAACGTAGCCAATCCTATCAAGGGAATCATTGCCCCGGCCTTCATGTCTCGGTCCTTTCGTGTTTGAGTTCTCACTGTGTCGCGAGAACGTGCTGTACGGAGACTGAATGCCGACGTTGATCTTTGTTAAGGCAGGTGTGAATTACGGTGACAGAATTCAGGTGGCAGGTGCGTAAACCCCTAAATTGGCAGGCTCACGCGTCTGCCTAAGTTGGAGAGCAGGATTACGGGGGTGACGAACTTGTGACCTAATTACCTTATTCGTGCGCCGCCTCAGCCGACGCCTTCGGTTAGCAAGACCCGGTAGTTCGCGCCTTTGAGGCGGTGGGATTTGGCCTCTTGATACGCCGGGCTATTATACCACGCGCGCGCCGCGTCCATGTCTTCAAAGCGCAGAATGACCAGTCCATCAGAAGCCGGTCCTTCCCATTCCTCGTGCGCACCATAGAATGCCAATGGGGTTAGCGCATGCCCGGCGGTTGATGCCCCGGCCTTGGCATTATATTGATCAAGCTCTGCCTGATCAGTTACGCTTTCCTTAATGAATACAACATATGCGGCCATTGCTGAACCCCTCTCTCGCAGCCCCGATGTGCGGAACTATCAAACGTGTTTTAGACAGCGCCGGGGCAGAGGCAAGCGCGCGATTGCGCATCGGCGGCGATGTGAATGGCACTGCACCAAACCGCCCCCCACCCCACCTAAGCGCGGGGACCGGTTGGTTACAGCTTACTTTGCATCCAGCACTTGGGCTTCGATCCAGTTCAGGATCTCCGCGCGGCGCATGCGGTCGTCGGTGATCTGTTCGTCGATGCCGAGTTGCCATGCCAAGCCGGTTTCGGCCGGGTTAGCCGCGAGCGCGGCCAGTGATGCGATGTAGGCCTTTAGCGCGGCCTGATCGGCGAAGAAGCCCTGCGCGATCATGTCATCGGCATAGAGCGTGTAGAGCTGGACGAGCTGGAGCAGATCGAATTCGGGGTGGTATTGCACCGCCCAAACCTCGCTTTTGCCAACCGGGACGATGGCGGCTTGCACCATGCTGTGCGCGTTTGAGGCAAGGAGCGTGGCGGTTTTGGGGAGGCTCGTGACCTCGTCATAGTGGATGCAGGGTGCATCGAAGACGGGGCCTTTGCCCGCGAAGATCGGGTGATCGCGCCCGGCGTGCGTCGGCACGATTTTGCGCGCAAAGCCGACCTCGCGGCCGTTGGCGCTCAAACCCACGCTGCCGCCGGCAGCCATGACCGCGATTTGCAGGCCCCAGCAGCTGCCGAAGATTGGCATGCCGGTTTCGCCGGCGGCGGCGAGCATGGCGATCTGGTTCGTCACCGCGAATTCGGGATCATAGGCGTGGAGCGCAGAGCCAGTGATGACGAGGCCATCATAATCGCCCAGCGCGTTGCCGCTGGGGATCATGCCATCGGGATCGGCGGCGTTGACCACATCGAGCGTGAAGCCGGGATAGTGCGCGGCGATGGCTTGCGCATAAACCTCGCTGGAGGTGCGCACGCCGAGCTCATGGGCGCGGGCGCGCTTATTGGCGGGATTGCCTTCCATCAGGAGCAGTTTGGTCATGTTGGAGCTTTCGGTGAGGTAATTATGCCAAGGCGATGCGTTTTAACCCAATGTGATGCTTCGACAAGCGCAGGATGATCCTTCGACAGGCTCAGGATGAGCGGGGGCGGAGATTTTGGCTTAATGCTGCGTTTGCGCGGCACGGTAGCGTTGGGGGGGCATGCCGGCCCAGCGGGTGAAGGCGCGGGTGAAGTTTGAATGTTCGGCATAGCCCAGCCGCAGCGCGATTTGCGCGATTGAGCTGGCGGGGCGGGCGCGGAATTCGAGCATGGCCTGATGCATCCGGCATTCGTCGAGCAATTGCTGGAAGGTGACCTGCGCCTGCGCCAAGCGGCGGCGCATGGTGCGGCTGGACATGCCGATTTCGCTGGCAAGCTCATCCTGCTGGATATCGCCCTGCGCCATGCGAGCATAGATGATCGCAGCAATCCGGTCACGCGGCGGATCGGCGCGGCGCTTTTGCGCGATGCGGGCGGAAATGCTGCGCAAATCGGCTTGCAGTGCGCAAGGCGGCATAGCGGCATCGAGCATCGCCACGGGCAGGCTGAGCGAATTGACCTCGCCGCCGAAACTGATCCGGCTGGAGGACACGCACAGCCCGGTTTCGCGGCGCTCGGTTTCAAAGGCAAGCTCGATATCATCGAGCGCGCCGGGCACCGCGAGCTGCGCGACATGGGCTATGATGCCGAGGCTGAACATCGCATCGTGGTGGCGCGGCCAGATATTGGGATCGAGGATGCGGTAGTTGATCGTGGCGAGATCGCCCTTCACTTCGAATTGCAGCATCGTGGTATCTTGCAGCAGCTCGAAGTTATCAGCGAACCGTTTTAGCGCGGTGCCCAGCGTTTTGGCCGTGACAACTGCGGTGCCGAGCTGATCGAGCTGGGCCAGATCATAGTTTAGCCCGATCATCCATGTGGCGGCGGGATGATTGGCGCGTTCGCCCACGCATTCGGCCAGCGCGGCGAATTGGTTCAGCGGGATGCGCGCATTTTGCGCGGCGATGTTGAGACCGGCGTAGGCCAGCGCTTGTTCTGGCTCTACGCCAAAGCCGCGCATGCTGTCGGTCCATCCGCATAAGGCTGCTGCTTGCACCGCCGGTTGGCTCATAGCTTGCACTCCCTTGGCCGCCAGGTTCCACGCCCCAGTCGTAGTGATAGCTTATCGCATATTTGGCCTGCATGGTTGTGTTAATCGATCACATGATTGATACTTTCGTGCAAATACCGAAGGCGCGCGGATTGTGGTTGGCCGCTGCGGCCAAGTGCTGGCATAACTATGCGCCTAGCCGCATTGATTAGCGCCGGGGCAGGGGATGGAGCGTTTGGTCAAGACCTATGACGTAAACAGCCCAAGCGCGGTGATGAGCGCGATCCTGCTCGGCACATTGGGCGTGCTATCGTTTATTGTGCAGCCCGCGCTGGTGCAAGGTTTTGTCACGCAGCTGGGGCTGAGCGAGCCAGATGCGCTCAATCTGGCGGGGATTGAGATGCTGGGCGTGGCGGCAAGCTCTATCTGGGCTGCGTTTTCCACTGGCGGGCTGAATTGGCGGCGGGTGATCGCGCTGGCGCTGGGCACGGCGGCGCTGGGCAATGCGCTATCGGCGGCGTTGGCGGATAGCACATGGCTGTGGACCGCGCGGCTCATCGCCGGACTGGGGCACGGTGCGATTATCACGATGAGCTTTACCTTTGTCGGGCTGACTGCGCGGGTGGACCGCAATATCGCGTGGTATCTGGCGCTGCTGCTGACGTATGGCGCGGTGGGCATTTGGGGCATGCCAATGTTCCTTGATGCTTATGGGCTGCGCGGCCTTTTTGCGCTGTTTGCGGCGCTATTGATCGCGGGATTTGCGACGGTGAGCTTTGTGCCGGGCGCGGCGGATGCGCGGGCGGATGTGCCCGACGATGCGCGCGATTTGCATCAGGGCCATGTGATGACCGCGCTGGCGGGGGTGCTGAGCTATAATCTGGCGCAGGGGATTGCTTGGGCGGTGCTGTTTCTGGTGGGGATGGCGGCGGGGCTGGGCGAGCAGGCGGTGGCGGGTGCGCTGTTTATCTCGCAAGTGCTGGCGATTGGCGGCGCGCTGGCCTCCGTCTTTTTGGCGGGCGTGCTGGCGCGGGGGCAAGCGATTGTGATCGGCATTCTGGGCGGCGCGGGGTGTATTGCGCTTCTGCTGGGGAGCCCCGGCTTGGCGCTGTTCACATTCTGTGTTTGCGGGTTTAACGTACTGTGGAATTTTGTGCTGCCGTTTATTCTGGGCACCGTTGGCGCGTTTGACACGCGCGGGCGGATGATCGGGCGGTCGGTGGCGATGCAGATGCTGGGGCTGGGGCTGGGGCCGTTTATCGCGGCGGCGCTCACCGATGGCACGAGCTATGCGATGGTGGAGATGGTTTGCGTGGGCTTTTTTCTTGCCAGCTTGGCGCTGCTATGGCTGCCGATGCGCGCGCATGGCCGATTGATTTTGATGAATTCTGTTGCTGCTTGAAGGACTTTTTCGATGACCACCAATGCTGAACTTTGGGCCCGGCGCGAAGCTGCTGTGCCGCGCGGGGTTGCCTCCACCCACCAGCGCTTTTTTGAGCGCGGTGATAATGCTGAGGCATTTGATGCCGAGGGGCGGCGCTATATCGATCTGGCCAGCGGGATCGCGGTGTGCAACACCGGGCACGGCGATCCGCGCATTGTGGCGGCGGTGAAGGCGCAGCTCGACCGGTTCTCGCACTGCTCGTTTCAGGTCACGCCCTATGAGAGCTACATCGCGCTGGCCGAGCAATTGAATGCAATAGCGCCCATACAAGGGCCGGTTAAGACGATTTTCTTCACCACCGGCGCAGAGGCGCTGGAAAACGCGGTAAAGGTGGCGCGCGCGCATACCGGGCGGCGCGGGATCATCACGTTTCAGGGCGGCTATCACGGGCGCACGCTGCTGACGCTGGCGATGACGGGCAAAGTGCTGCCGTATAAAGCCAAGTTCGGCCCGATGCCGACCGATGTGTTTCACACGCGGTTTCCGATCCCATACCACGGCTTTGACGAAGGTCAGGCGATTGAGGCGCTGGAGGCGGTGTTTGCCTCTTCGATCGAGCCATCCGCCGTGGCGGCAATTGTACTGGAGCCGGTGCTGGGCGAGGGCGGGTTTTACAACGCTTCGTACAAATTCTTCTCCGCCTTGCGCGAAATATGCGACCGGCATGGCATTCTGTTGGTCGCCGACGAGGTGCAATCGGGCTTTGCGCGCACGGGCCGGATGTTTGCGATGGACTGGGTGAACGAGGCGACCGGCGTGAAGCCCGACATCATGACGATTGCCAAGGCGATGGCTGGCGGATTTCCCATATCTGGCGTGATGGGCCGCGCCGAGGTGATGGACGCGCCCGATATGGGCGGGCTGGGCGGCACATACGGCGGATCGCCGCTGGGCTGCGTGGCGGGGCTGGAGGTGCTCAAGATCATCGAGAGCGACCGCCTGTGCGAACGCGCGGTAGCGATCGGCGACGCGATCAAGGGCCGGTTGCGCAGCCTGCAACAGGGCGGCATGGGCTTCATCGGCGACGTGCGCGGCCCCGGCGCGATGGTGGCGATGGAAATCGTGCAAGATCGCGACCCTGCGCGCCCCGATGCGGCGCTAACCAAACGCATTGTGGCCGAAGCGGCGGAAGAGGGCCTGTTGATGCTTTCGTGCGGGATACGCGGCAATGTGATCCGCTTTTTGCCTGCGCTAAGCGCACCGGATGCGATCATCGAGGAGGCGATGGATAGGTTAGAGCGGGTTTTGGTGCAGGTTGGGTGAGGCGGGGTAGGGCCGCTCCCTCTCTCCCAAATGGCCTGATTTGCCAAGCTTGAACCGTTCATTTGGCCTTTGTTCTCTGTAAAGTTTGCGGCCTGTGTTGATCAGGGAATCGACATCTGGTGCGCGGCAAATGGGGAACATTAATGATTGATCGTACCGGGCTTTTGGGTGCTTCGTTGCCGGTTTTGGCGGCGGTGCTTGCTGCCACGATGGCTTTTCCTGCGATGGCGCAGGAGCAGGTGCCGCCTCAGGCCGAAGCCGAGGCGCAGCCTGAGGGCGGGTTTGGCGATATTGTGGTTACCGCCAACAAGCGGTCGGAAAATTTGCAGAAGGTGGGTATTTCGGTTTCGGCTTATACCGGCGCGCAGCTGAAGGCGCTGGGGATTTCGGATACGACGCAGATCACGCAGCAGATTCCGGGGTTTCAGCTTAATGCGTGGTCGCCCAATCTGACGATCTTTAATCTGCGCGGGATTTCGCAGAACAACTTTACCGATTATCTCGAAGCCCCAGTCGCGGTCTATATGGACGATGCCTATATGGGATCGATCAATGGCATTTCGGGGCAGTTGTTTGATACCAAGCGCGTGGAAGTGCTGCGCGGGCCGCAGGGCACGTTGTTTGGCCGCAATGCCACGGGCGGGTTGGTGCATTATATCAGCAACGATGCCAGCGATGATAAGCTGAATGGCTATTTTGAGGCGAGCTATGAGCGGTTTGACCGCCGCTCGATCGAAAGCGCGGTGGGCGGGCAGATTGCGCCTGGCGTGCGTTTCCGCGTGGCGGGCCGGTTTGTGCAGGCCGATGGCTATATCAAGTCGGCGGCGGCGCTGCCGGGCACATTTGATGGCAATGGCCAGAATTTGGGCGGCGAAAACGGCTGGGCCTTGCGCGGCAATTTGCAGTTCGACGTGGGCAGCGACGGCAAGCTCGACCTTTGGGTGAAGCATAGCGAGGACAATTCGGTCGCGACCGGCGGCTATGTGTTCGACAATTGCGATCTGCTGCCCAACGGATATTGCCATGTTAACGCAGCGGGGCTGAGCGATGGCACTGGCGGGGTGATCAATGGGATCACCGGGGAGAAGGCCAGCCCGTTTGCCAATTTTTCCAACGATCTGGGCAATTTCAACCGCAGCACCAACATTTACCAGAGCAAGCTGGTGAAGCAGCTGGGCGGGGTGCAATTTACCGGGATCACCAATTATACCACGATCAGCAAAGACTATGCCGAGGACGGCGATGCTCTGCCGATTACGGTGATCCAGTTTCTGACTACGGCCAAGTATAAGCAATTCAGCCAGGAATTGCGGTTTTCGGGCGAGAGCGACCGGTTTCGCTGGCAGGCTGGCGCATACTACCTTGATATCAAGATCAATGGTACGATCACCACGATTGGTGCGCCGGTGATTGGCACCGCGCTGGCGGTGAACGGCGCGTTTAACGATCCGCGCGCGGCGGAGACTTATGGTTTGCGCTCAAAGAATTGGTCGCTGTTTGGCCAGGGCGAGTTTGATCTTTCAGACAAGCTGACGTTTATTGCGGGCGCGCGCTATTCGCAGGATACCAAATCGATCGATTATGCCTCGCAGCTGATCGATGCGGGGTTTCCCACCGTGGTGCGCGCGACCAACGCGAGCTTTGCTGCGGCAGTGCCGGGGATTGATCGCATCCGCTATGGCGATTGGGCCGCGCGAGTGGGGCTGAATTTCAAGCCCAATCCCGATACGCTGGTGTTCGTATCGTGGAACCGGGGGATAAAGGGCGGCAATTGGACATTGAGCGCCGATGTGACGCCAGCGAGCTTTCAGCATCAGCCCGAGCGGCTCAATTCGTTTGAAGGCGGGGTGAAGTGGGCGAGCGCAGACCGCAAAGTGCGGCTGAACCTGACCGGATATCATTACATTTACGATCAGTATCAGGCGTTCTCGGTGCTGGGCGGGCTGCCGCAAGTGAACAACAGCGATGCGCGGGCGACTGGCGCGGAGCTGGAGGCATTTTTGCAGCCATCGAAGCATTTGAACGTGAACTTTGGCGCGACGTGGGAAACGACGCGGGTTGATCGGGTGCAGGGGCCGGGTTCGCAGTTTGGCCCCGAGTTTTTCCCCGGCGCGCCCAATGCGCAGTTTTGCGTCAATCAAAACGATGGCTCGTTTTTCTGCGATTACCCGCAAAAGACGATTACCGGGGCGCGATTGCCCAACGCGCCGAGGTTTAGCGCGAACTATTTGCTGCGGTATAATCACGATGCGCTGGGCGGGAATATGGCCGCGCAGTTTGACGGGGTTTGGTATGACGACCAGTTTCTTGAGGTGACCAATGGCGCTTCGTCGCTGCAAAAGGCATATAACGTTTCAAACGCTTCGCTGACCTGGACCAGCGCGGATGATCGTTATGCGGTGCAAGTGTTTGGCCGCAATGTGTTTAATCAGGCGTACCGCGCTTACACGCTGAACCTTGGCATTTTGGGCACGACTTCGGTTTATGCGCGGCCTGCGACATATGGAGTTAGCGCGACTGTTCGTTGGTAAGCTCGGCAATGCGCTGTTCTGCGGCGCGCAGGCGATCGGCGAGCGGGGCAACGAGCGCCATAACCTCGGCTTCGCTGAAGCGCGGGGTGAGGTGCTGGGGGCAATTCCAATCGAAGGCTTCGATCGTGATGATCATCGCGCGTTCGATCCGCGCGCCATAAGCGGGGTCTTGCACCCGCGCGATCAGGTCTGGTTCGTCTGCGGCCTCGACCAGCCGGGCATGGCCGATGAGCTTTAGCCGGCGCTTGTTCGGATAATCGACCATGATGATCGAAACCCGGTCGTCGCCCGCAAGATTGCCGACGCTTACATATTGGCGATTGCCGCGAAAATCGGCGAAACCGAGGGTGCGCTCGTCCAGCGATTTGAGGAAGCCGGGCGGGCCGCCGCGATGCTGGACATAGGGCCAGCCGGTTTCGGAAATGGTCGCCATATAAAAGCTATCGCGCGCGGCGATGAAGGCTGTTTCGCTGGGGCCGAG
>JBBRXQ010000020.1:0-13180 GCA_038238515.1 Sphingomonadales bacterium
CCCGCAGGCGATCCGGGGCACGCAGGACATTTTCGGGCCCGAGGCCGAGGCTTTCAGCCATGTCGTCGAAACATTCGAGCGAGTGCGCAAGCTCTATCGGTTTCGCCGCGCCGAAATGCCGGTGTTTGAAAAGACCGCCGTGTTCAGCCGCAGTCTGGGCGAGACAACCGATGTGGTTTCCAAAGAAATGTATAGCTTTGAGGATCGCGGCGGCGAATCGCTCACGCTGCGGCCCGAGTTCACCGCCGGAATCGCGCGCGCTTACCTAACCAATGGCTGGCAGCAGCACGCGCCGCTGAAGCTGGCGACGCACGGGGCTCTTTTCCGCTATGAGCGCCCGCAAAAGGGCCGTTACCGGCAGTTTCACCAGATCGACGCCGAGATCATCGGCGCGGGCGAGCCGCAGGCCGATGCCGAGCTGCTGGTGATGGCGGACCAGCTGATCAAGGAGCTGGGCATCGCGGATGGCGTTACTTTGCAGCTGAATACGCTGGGCGATGCAGAGAGCCGCGAGGCTTGGCGCGCGGCGCTGATCGAGTATTTCCGCGCGGTTAAGGCCGAATTGTCAGAGGATTCGCAGGAGCGGCTTGAGCGCAACCCCTTGCGCATCCTTGATAGCAAAGACCCGCGCGACAAGGCGTTTGTGAGCGATGCGCCGATGATCGACGCTTATCTGAGCGGAGAGGCGCAGGACTTTTTCGGCGCGGTGACGGCGGGGCTGGATGCCGCTGGCGTCGCCTGGAACCGCGCCCCGACGCTGGTGCGCGGGCTGGACTACTACCGCCACACCGCGTTCGAATTCGTCACCGACCGGCTGGGCGCGCAAGGCACCGTGCTGGGCGGCGGGCGCTATGACGGGCTGATCGAGGCGCTGGGTGGGCCGCATACGCCCGCGGTGGGCTGGGCAGCGGGGATTGAGCGATTGGCTATGCTGGTGGGGGATGTGGCGGAGGTTCGACCAGACGTCGCGGTGATCGTTGAAGACAACGAAGCGCTAAATTTCAGCATTAAGTTAATCTCAGTTATTCGTCGAGCGCAGTTTTCGGCGGATTTAGTCTCGACTGGATCACCTCGGAAGCGCTTCGACAAGGCGGTCAAGATGAACCCTAAAATTGCCGTTGTCGTGAACATGTTTGAAGGGTCGCCAGTGCCGTCGATCCGCAACCTCGACGACGCAGATACAGAGTTCCGAGTTCGAAGCCTGATTGAGACGATAGTTCCTTGAGCGTTTCTGACACCCGCCTTGCCCAGATCACCGAGCGCCTCGCCGAAATCGAAGCGCGGCTCGGCTCCGGCACGCTAGAAGGCCCGGCCTTTGTCGCCGCAAGCCGCGATTATGCCGAACTGGAGCCGGTCGCCCGCGCTGCAGCGAGCGTGCGGGCGATGCGGGCCGAACTCGCCAACCTTACCGCCAGCAACGATCCTGATCCCGAAATGCGCGCGATGGCGGAGGAGGAGATCGCCCGGATACGCGCCGAACTGCCTGCAGCGGAACTAGCACTTGCAGTCGCCATGCTGCCGCGCGACAGCGCCGATGCGCGCCCCGCGATGCTTGAAATCCGCGCAGGGACGGGCGGCGACGAAGCCGCGCTGTTTGCCGCCGATCTTCTGCGGATGTATGAAAAGTTCGCTGCCGAACAGGGCTGGCGGATCGAAGTGATCAGCTCAAGCTCCAACGAGATCGGCGGATTTAAGGAAGTGGTCGCCAACATTACCGGCACCGGCGTGTTTGCGCGGCTGAAGTATGAAAGCGGGGTCCACCGCGTGCAGCGGGTGCCCGTGACCGAAAGCGGCGGGCGCATCCATACCAGCGCGGCGACGGTGGCAGTGCTGCCCGAGCCCGACGAAGTCGATGTGCAGATCGAGCCGGGCGATATCAAGATCGATATCTACCGCGCGAGCGGCGCGGGTGGACAGCATGTGAACACCACCGATTCGGCGGTGCGGCTGACGCATTTGCCCACGGGCCTTGTGGTGATCCAGCAAGACCAGCGCAGCCAGCACAAGAATAAAGACAAGGCGATGCAGGTTCTGCGTACGCGGCTATATGATTTGCGCCGCGCCGAGGCGCATGGCGCAGAAGCCGAAGCACGCAAGGCGATGGTGGGTTCGGGCGACCGATCAGAGCGCATCCGCACGTATAATTTTCCGCAAGGCCGCGTGACCGATCACCGCATCAACCTAACGCTCCACCGGCTGCCCGAAGTGCTTGAGGGCACAGGGCTTGGCGAATTGATCGACGCGCTGATTGCCGAGGATCAAGCCAAACGGCTCGCGGCGCTGGATGGCTAAGGTGGATGGCTGACATTGGCGCCGCGATCCGCGCGGCGGCGGTTCGGCTTGGCGCGAGCAGCGATACGGCGCGGCTTGATGCCGAGGTGCTGATGGCGCACGTTTTGTCGGTTTCGCGTTCTGATTTGCTGTTGCGGCATTTGAAGGACAACGAGCCTGCTGAATATGCCGCGTTGATTGATCGGCGCGCGCTTCAAGAGCCGGTGGCCTATGTCACTGGGCAGCAGGACTTTTATGGGCTCGCGCTGCACGTAAGCCCGGCTGTGTTGATTCCCCGGGGCGATTCCGAAGTTTTGATCGATGCGGCGAGGGCACGGTTTGCAAGGCAAGGGCCTTTGCGCATTCTGGATCTGGGCACTGGATCTGGCGCTTTGGTGATTGCGGCGCAATCGATCTGGGGCGAGGCAGAAGCCATCGGCATCGATCGCTCGATTGAGGCATGCCGAGTGGCTCAGGCCAATGCAAAGCGCCATGGCAAGGCGCGCATTGTGCAGCGCGACTGGCTTCAGGCAGGCTGGGCCGACGATCTTGGCCGGTTTGACCTGATCCTAGCCAATCCTCCGTATGTAGAAAGCGGGGCAGATCTGGCCGAATCGGTGCGCGGGTTTGAGCCGGCCGAGGCGCTCTTTTCCGGGGCAGACGGGCTGGGCGATTATCGCCTGATCATTCCGCAGCTTGCTGGCCTGCTCACACCGCAAGGCGCTGCGTTCGTCGAAATCGGAGCGACTCAGGCAGAGGCAGTTTCGGGGCTGGCGCTGGCCGCCGGTTTTTCGACGAAGCTCCATCTAGATTTGGCAGATCGCCCGCGGGCGTTGGAAATGGCAGCGTTACGGAATTTTTCACTTGGCAAGGCGTAAGCTGCCTACTAGTTAGAGATCTGGCAGGGGTGACGGATGAAGGCTTCCCGTCCCGGCCAGATCCACCATTTGCTTTGATGATCGATCAATCGGATCGATGACGCGCAGATGCTGGGAACCACGGCATCGCGCGCTGCGGGCCAGTGGCAGAGGGTTGCGCGGTCACACGGTATTATCGGACATACCGGAAGGGCCGCCGCAGACAAGGATGTGTCTGACTTGAATAACAATCGTGGGAACAACAATAACAACCGCCGTCGCGGTCGGACCAACAATCGTCCGCAAGGCGGAGGCGGAGGGCAACAGCTTAACCGGATCGATAGCCGTGCACGGGGCAATGCGCCTCAGATGCTCGAAAAATATCGCAAACAGGCGCAGGACGCGCACCTGAATGGTGATCGGGTTCAAGCGGAATACTATCTGCAATTTGCCGATCATTACTTTCGGGTGATCGCCGACAGCCGTGTGCGCCCTGATGATCAGCGCCCCCGCCCGGCTGGTGAACCCGGCAGCGATAGGTGGAGCGAAGGCGAGTCCGAAGACGAGACGATGGAATACGGCATGGACGCCGATTTCGCCGGTTTCGATCGCCAAGGCCGCCGCGATGAACGCGATGCGCCCCGTGAGAACATCCAGCGCGATAATCAGCAGCGTGATACACAGCAGCGCGATAATTCGCAGCGAGACAGCACTCAGCGCAATAATCCACAGCGCGAGAGCGGGCCCCGCGAAAACCAACGTGATGCGTCCCGCGATTCAGGCCGCGATTCAGGCCGCGATTCAGGCCGCGATCCAAGCCGCGATCCAAGCCGCGATCCAAGCCGTGATAGCAACAGTGACACGGGCCGTGATGGGCGCGACCGTGACGGCGAAGTCCGCGAACGGGATGGCAAAGACCGCGTCGCTTCGGAACCGCGCGAAAGCCGGGATTCTCGTCAGCCCCGGGAGCCGCGCGTAGCCCGCGAGCCACGCGAAGATCGGCGTCCACGCTCCGAACCGGCTTTAGTGCAAGAAGCTCCGGTTGAAATGATCCGCGCCGCTGAAGGCGAACCGATGGGCGGTGCCGATGAGAACCCGTTCGTGCGCGGGCAACGCGGGCTACGTCCGCGCCGCGATGGCCGCGCCCCGCGCGAGATCGAGGCCGCGCCGCCGGTGGGCCTTTTAGTGGGCCTTGACCCTTCGATCCTGCCCCCAGCCATCGGCATTCGCGCCGAACCAGAACCAGAACTGGTGCCCGAACCAGCGGCGGCGGTTGATGCGCCCAAGCGCCGAGGCCGTCCGCGCAAGACACCCTTGCCCGAAGCAGGTATCCCGGCCGAAGGTTGATATTAGGCAGCAGTAGCGATCAAAGCCAGCGGCAGCGATCAAATTGGATGATCACCGCATGATTGCCCAAGATAGACTGGTCGCCCAAGAAAGACTTGTCGCCCAAGAAAGACTGGGCGCTCGTTTTGGCTGGCGCGGAGCATTTGTGCTTGTCGCCGCAGGCGGAGCAGCGGCGACCGGTTTCCAGCCGCTCGCGCTGTGGCCCATAACCTTGCTGGCGCTCGCCCATTTCATCGCATGCGTCGATCATGCACGCTCACCGCTGCGCGCGGCTGGCATTGGCTGGCTGTTTGGGCTAGGCCTTTTTACCGTCGGCAACGGCTGGATTGCCAAGGCCTTCACCTATCAGGCGCAGATGCCCGCATCGCTTGGCTGGATCGCGGTGGTGCTGTTGGCGGCCTACCTTGCGATCTATCCCGCACTGGCAGCAGGGGCCGCCGCATTGTTGGCGCAGCGCCGCCATGCCGCAATCGTTCCGGCAGTGGCAGCTTGTTGGATCATAACCGAATGGCTGCGTTCGTGGATGTTCACCGGATTTTCGTGGAATCCGCTAGCCATGATAACCTTGGGTGGATTTTCCCGCCCTGGCCTCGCTCTAATCGCGCCGTGGCTCGGCACGTACGCACTCTCCGGTCTTGTCGTGTTGCTGGCGGGCCAATGGCTGTTTGCAGCGCGGGCGGTCCGGGCAAAACGATGGCGCTCTGCTTCCGCCTATGCGCTGCTGCCAACGTTGCTCTTCACCCTGCCGCTGGGGGGGACGGGCGATCAAGGCACGCTGGCCTTCACACTCGTTCAGCCTAACACCTCGCAGGACGAGATCAATGATCCCACCAAGTTCGAGGAGCATTTCCTCACGGCGGCCAAGCTTTCACTGCCGCTTACATTAAAGAAACAGCGGCTGGTGCTTTGGCCCGAAGGCGGCGTGCCGGATTATCTACGGCCCGGATATGCGCCGATGTGGTATCTACAAACCACTTATGCCGCTGACCCTGCGCTGGCGCGTGCGCGGATGGGGCGGGTTATTGGCGCGCGCGGATTGCTGTTGACGGGCGCGACCGATCTTGCCCAGAAGAATGGTCAAATAGTAGGCGCGCGCAACGTGGTGACCGCACTGGATGGCCAAGGGGTGATCCGGGGCAGCCATAGCAAGGCGCATCTGGTTCCCTACGGCGAGTATCTGCCGATGCGGCCCTTACTCGAAGCGATCGGCCTATCTCGTCTGGTTGGTGGAACGCTTGATTTTCTGGCAGGGTCAGGCCCCAAAACAATCAATTTTGGTGATCCTGCCAAGGGCGGAGCAGGCAAAGCAGGCATCCAGATTTGCTACGAGATCATTTTCTCAGGCGAAATTATCGATCAGGCGTCGCGGCCTGATTATATTTTCAACCCTTCGATCGATGGCTGGTTTGGATCATGGGGTCCGCCGCAACATTTGGCGCAGGCCCGGATGCGCGCGATCGAAGAAGGCTTGCCCGTACTGCGATCAACGACCACCGGGATCAGCGCGGTGATCGATGCCGATGGCGTTGTAAGGCAATTTGTGCCGCTGGGTGTGGCGGGCCGTCTTGATGGGTTGGTCCCTCCGCCCCACGCGCCGACCGTGTTTGCGCGAACCGGAAACGCTCTTGTGCTGATTTGGGCCAGTGTATTGTTGACCTGCGCTATCGTGGTTGCAAGGCGCAGGGGTTCTCGCTAACGGAGATATAAAGAAAGCTTTATATCGGAGTTCTCATGCGCAGCGATTACCTGTTTACATCGGAAAGCGTTTCCGAAGGCCACCCCGACAAAGTTGCCGACCAGATCAGCGATGCCATCGTGGACCTGTTCCTGTCGAAGGATCCAGAAGCGCGCATCGCTTGCGAAACGCTGACGACAACCCAGTTGGTCGTGCTCGCGGGGGAAATCCGGTGCAAGGGCGTGTATGAAGATGGCCAGTGGGCTGCGGGCGCCAAGGACGAGATCGAACGGACCGTTCGCGCAACGGTGAAGCGCATCGGTTATGAGCAGGACGGCTTTCACTGGCAGACTTTCCGCTTTGAGAACAACCTCCACGGTCAGTCATCAGAAATCGCGCAAGGCGTCGATGCTGGCGACAACAAGGACGAAGGCGCTGGCGATCAGGGCATCATGTTTGGCTATGCCACCGACGAAACGCCCGACTTGATGCCAGCCACTCTCTATTACAGCCACAAAATCCTTGAGCGCATGGCCGCAGATCGCCATTCGGGCGCGGCACCGTTTCTCGAACCCGATGCCAAGAGCCAGGTTACGCTGCGCTACGAAGGCTCGCTGCCCGTCGCCGCCACTGCGGTGGTTGTCTCCACCCAGCACAAGCCGGGATATTGCCTGACCGGCGAGAATGCTGAAGCCGCAAAATATGCCGAGCTTGCGGACTATGTCCGCCGGGTTGTGGCCGATGTGATTCCGCCCGTGCTGCTGCGCGATACGAAGTATTATATCAACCCGACCGGTGCGTTCGAAATTGGCGGCCCAGACGGCGACGCAGGCGTCACCGGCCGCAAGATTATTGTCGATACATACGGCGGCGCAAGCCCGCACGGGGGCGGCGCATTTTCTGGCAAGGACCCGACCAAGGTTGATCGCTCAGCGGCCTATATCACCCGCTATCTTGCCAAGAACGTGGTTGCATCGGGTCTGGCGACGCGCTGCACCATCCAGATCGCTTATGCCATTGGCGTATCTGAGCCGCTCTCACTTTATGTCGATACCCACGATACCAGCACCGTGGGCGACGACAAGATCGAACAGGCCATCCTGAGCATCAAGAGCCTCGGCGGCCTGACCCCGCGCGCAATCCGCACGCATCTTGGGCTTAACAAGCCGATCTATCAGCGCAGCGCCGCTTATGGCCATTTCGGCCGCAAGCCCGAGGGCGATTTTTTCCCGTGGGAAAAAACCGACCTCGTCGATGCGTTGAAGGCGGCGATCGCGGCTTAGTCGAACATGCCCTTTCGCGGGCCGAGGTAGCCGAACAAGTACGCTGCGACCTTGCGAATCTGTATCTCCTCCGCGCCTTCGGTGATCCGATAGCGCCGGTGATGGCGATAGATGTGTTCGAATGGCTTGTGCCGCGAATAGCCGATCCCGCCGTGTACCTGCATGGCGCGATCGGCCGCTTCGCAAACCAGCCGGTTTGCCCAATAATTGCACATCGAGACTTTGTCGGAGAGCTGGCGCTCGATCTCGCGGTGCCCGCCTGCTTGCTCAAGCTTGTCCATATCCCACGCGGTTTTGAAGATCATCAGCCGCAGCATTTCGCATTGCGTAGCCAGCTCAACCAGCGGGAACTGGATCGCCTGATTGCGCGCCAGTTCTTCGCCAAAAGGCTTGCGCGTGCGCGCGTAGCGGACTGATTCTTCAATGCAATAGGTTGCCGCCCCAAGCGATGACGCAGCCTGACGGATGCGATTCTGATGCACGAAGCTCTGCGCAATGGCGAGCCCGCCGCCCTCGGGGCCAAGCATCGCGCTTTCGGGCACCCAGACATTGGTGAACGACAGCCGGGGATGATCGGTGGGCATGTTGAAGGTCCACAAGTATTCCTCGATCACCAAACCCTCGCTGGGATTGGGCACGAGCAGGCAGGTGATGCCCCGCGCATCGCCGTTTTCCCCGCTGGTGCGCGCAAAGGTGGCGCAATGCGTGGCGACATGCATGCCTGTGATCCACATCTTCTCGCCATCGATCCGCCAGCCCGGCACGCCATCGCGGGTTTCACGTACCGCGCGGGTTTCCATATGCGTGGCGTCAGAGCCGTGGTTTGGCTCTGTCAGCCCAAAGGCGGTCCGCCGAGTGCGCTCGAAGCCGCCAAAGATAAACTCCTGCTGCTGCTCCGGCGTGCCAAAATGCTCGAACATTGCGACAAACGGAAAATTGCCGACGATCGAATGCTCGTTTTGCAAATCGTTATGCAGGCCAAGCCCCCGGCGAGCGAAATGATCGCGGATCACAGCCATCCACAAGTTTGAGCCATCCTTGCCGCCATAACGCTTTGGCGCGGAAAACCGCCAGTGTCCGGCAGCATCGGCGCGCGCGGTGGCCGCAACCAGCAGTTTTTCCCACTCGTGGCGCGGCAAACCGCCCGCCTCAAAATCGGTTCGCGCCCATTCGCGGCGATGATCGAAGAAGCGAATGTTGTCGTCCGCTGCCTCAAGCGGGCGGATTTCAGCCTCGATAAAGCCATCAAGCTCAGCCAAATAGGCCACAAGATCGGCGGGTAGATCAAAGTCCATCAGGCATTCTCCCAGAGCGCGCGGGCAGTTTCCAGCGCGGCATATTTCGGCATATCGGCACAAAGCGTGTCCAGCGCGCGGCGGCGCAACGAAGCGAGCAGTCCAGCCTCAGCGAGTGAGGCCCGCCCACTTAGTATAGCATCGGCTAGTTCACGATCAGCCACTACGGGCCGCGCGGCAAGCTCTCGGCGCACAATTCCCAGCGCATTTTGAGCGACTGCCAACTCAAACCGTTCGCGCCCAGCAAGCTTTGGCTTGATCGACGCCGCAAGCCATTCGGATATGGCCGTCAGCAGCTCGGCCGCGCTTGGCTCACCTTGGCCAGCGAGCGGCATTGGTGCGGCTGGCGGCATGGGGCGGCGTACTTCGCAGTCGGGCGCATCGCCTTCGAGCAGGAGCAGCAGATCAAGCTCTTGCTCAGCCGTGCGCCGCGCCACGACAACGCGCTCAAGCGAGCGATCAGCCCCGCTTCGCCAAGTCTGCCCCATGGCGAGGCAGCCGAGCGCCCACCACACCGTGCGATAGATCAGCCAGAAGCGGAAGCGGGCCGGATCAAAACGTTCTCCGCCAGCCGCTTCATAAGCACCGGCGAATGTCGCGATGTCGGTCAATCCCAGTGCGGGGTTTGCCAGCCTCCCAAATCGCCAAACGGTCATGCAGCCATAAGCGAGATCTTCATGCCCATCGCCAAGATGGCCTAGTTCCCAATCCAGCAGCGCGGTCAGGTGTCCAGCATCGGCCATCACATTGCCGATGCGCAAATCGCCATGAACCACGCGCAACGGGGCAACCGGGGGCAGATTTGCGCGCAGCCACGCAAGGCCCAGCGCGATCAGCGGCCGATCACCCCCCGCCTCGGCAAATTGCGTGACCAGCGCTTCAATGCCGGCCTTGGGCTCAAGCCGAGGCAGAAACGTGAAGTCTTCGGGATCAAGCGCATGAAGGCGCGCCATTGCATGCGCTATTTCTTCCGCAAGCGCGGGCGACGATGCAAGGACGGCTTCGGGGTCGGCGCTGCCCGGCACCTTTCGCATGACAAAGCCGATGCCAAGCGCGTCGCCCGGCTCAAGCTCGGTCACAACATCAGGGGCGAGCGCACCGCCGGCGCGGGCGCTGCGAATCAGCGCCGCTTCGCCCGCCATCGAAAGTGCGCGCGCGCCAATCCATTGCGCTGAAGGCGCGCGGCGCAACACGAACTCTTCGTTTCCGCAGGCAAACAGCCAGCTTTCGAGATTAGCGCCGCCCGAGAGACGATGCGGCACCCCAACGGGACCGACGATGCCCGCGCGAAGCATGACATCAGCGAGCGCGGTAGCTTTTGGGAGTGACGGGTCTGAAGCCATGCAATTCTCGCCCCCCAGCCATTACGATTCCAAGCTTGCCCGACTATCCTTAATCGCTCGATTAAAGTCCAGCCCCCCTATGGATGGGACCATAAGCGAGCCTCTGGCTTGCGCACTGCATGCCGCGAGCGGAATAAACCTGTGGATTAACTGAAGATAACTTTTCCGCCAGAACGAGCCAAAGGCACGACCGAGCGTGCGCCACCGCTTGCGCCGTGATCGCATTGGGTTAATCAGGTAACCATAGGTAAAGATAAACTAAGGTAAGCCAGCCTCATGGCAGGTCGCATTCAAAAATTTCTGTTCTCCGGGCTGTTACTGTGGGCTCAGGTGGTGCTTGCATCTTCTGGCGCCCATGCCGCTGAGCAAGATCAGCGCGATCTGGCGCTTCAAGCGCAAGTGGCCAGTATTGCAGCGCAAGCAACTGGACGCGTGGGCATTGCCGCGGTCGATCTTGACGGCGGCGGCTCGGTTTATGTCAATGGCGACATGCCATTCCCAATGGCCAGCACCGCAAAGATTGCGATTTCCGCGACATTCCTCGACGGGGTTGAAAGGGGCAAACTCCGCCTTGATCAACAATTCGCCATGATGGTGCCCGTGAACGAGCCTTCGGGCGAGCGAAGCGCCACCGCGCCCGTTCGCGCTGGCGAGGTTATGCTTGCGCAAGATTTGATCGAGCGCAGCATCACGCGCAGCGATAATGAAGCAACCGATGGTTTGATAGCGGCAGTTGGCGGCGTTAACTCGGTCAACGCATGGCTCTTGCGAATCGGCATCACCGGGCAACGGCTTGATCAGACCATGGCTACGCTTGTGCGCGACGATGGGCGAATCGATCCGGCCACAAGGATCGATATCCGCACCAGCAGCACTCCGCGCGCGATGATATCACTGCTAAACGCGATTGATCGCGGCGGCGCGCTCACCCCCCAAAGCCGAGCGGCGCTGCTCGATACCATGACCCGCACCAGCACCGGCAAAAACCGCATCCGCGCGGGCCTCCCCGATGAAGCAATTTTTGCGCACAAGACCGGAACGCTAGCTGGGGTAACCGACGATGTTGGAATTGTTCGCCTGCCCGACGGACGGCATCTTGCAATTGCGATTTTTGTTGCGGGACCTGGCGGGCATACTGCACATGCAGGACTAATTGCGCAAATCGCGCGCACGATATATTATGGGTTTAGCCAACCGCAGAGTGGAGCCAATCAAGAATTGGTTCGCCGCTAACCCCGGATTACAGCCATATTGTTGCTACACAGATCATTATCGTAGCACAAACTTTCATTCCTAATGAAGTACGCCGGCCAAAGAAAAAGGGGCGCGACCGAACCCGGTCGCGCCCCTAATCTGTAAACTACCCAAGTGGGTGATGATTACATCTTTGCTGCTGGCTTTGCAACATCAGCAGCCATGCCCGAAGCATCAGATGCCATGCCCGAGGCATCAGCAGCCATGCCCGAAGCATCAGCAGCCATACCAGAAGCGTCCATAGCGGTTTCGGTCGCTTCCATAGCGGCTTCCGTAGCAGTTTCAGCTGGCTTTTCCGAGCAGCCAGCAAGAGCGAATGCAGTGCCGGCGACGGCGGCGAGGAGGAGCTTGCGCATGCGTTACAATCCCTGGATTGAAGTGGACCGCGACGGGCACGAAGCCCGACGCAAAGCCTACTCTTACGGTAGACTTCGACCCCCAGTTAATGAGCAATTCATCAGCTTGCAAGCATTAGACGAATAAAGTGTGCAGTGTGTGGCACATCACGCCGGAATTGAGCGTTTTTCTGCGCATTAATACCCCGTGCACAAGACCCTTGGACGCAGCAGGACCGATCAGAATCGCATTTCGAAAGGGTTTGAGCGAAGCGCTTTCGCATCGGCTGCGCACCGGCTAACACCATTTGCCATGGACATGAACACCGCAGCACCCCGCCATCTCTATCTGGTAGACGGGTCGGCCTATATCTTTCGCGCTTACCACCGGCTTCCGCCGCTGACCAATCCCAAGGGCGTGCCGGTGGGGGCGGTCTATGGCTACACCGCCATGCTTTGGAGACTCGCCGAGGATTTGCATAAAGCTGATGGACCGACGCATCTTGCGGTGATTTTAGACAAGGGCTCGATTACATTTCGCAACGCCATGTATGATCAGTACAAGGCCAATCGTCCCCCTCCTCCCGAAGATCTGATCCCCCAGTTCCCCTTGATTCGTGATGCTACGCGGGCATTCAGCCTCGCTTGTATCGAAGAAGAGGGGCTGGAGGCAGATGACCTGATCGCATCCTATGCGCGCGCCGCCACCTTGCAGGGCTGGAATGTAACGATCGTGTCGTCTGATAAAGACTTGATGCAGCTTATTGGCACAGACCCGATTGGCGGCGGCATATGCGACATGCTCGACACGATGAAGAACCAGCGCATCGCGGTTCCCGAAGTGATCGAGAAATTCGGCGTGCCCCCCACGCTGGTGGGCGACGTCCTCGCGCTGATGGGCGATGCGGTCGATAATGTTCCGGGGATCCGCGGGATTGGCCCCAAAACAGCGACTAAGTTGATTCAGGATCACGGCGATCTTGAAGGCGCGCTGGCCGCCGCCGAAGCCATGAAAGCGGGTAAGCTGCGCGACAGCTTGATTGAACAGGCCGATATGGCCCGGCTCTCGCGCCGTTTGGTCCAGCTGAAAGAGGATTGCGCTCTGCCGATCCCGATTGAGCAATTCGAACTGACTGCGATCCCGCCTGCCCCGTTGGCTGAGTTTCTGACCGAGCATGGCTTTTCAAGCCTGCTGCGCAAGCTGGGCGCGGCGGCGGCTTCGCTCGCCGCCCCGGATGTACCGGGTGGCGCGTTGCCCCCGGTAGCAATAGACAGCACGCGACATCCATTGCCTGAATGGGCGCAAATTGATCTTGGCGCTTACCGCTGCGTCCAAACATTAAGTCAGCTTGAGGTTTGGATTGCGCGTGCATTTGCCGCGCGAGTCGTCGCGGTGGATACCGAAACCAGCGCATTGGATGCGATGGCGGCAGACCTTGTCGGGGTAAGTTTGGCGCTCGGCCCCAACGACGCCTGTTACATCCCGCTGGGGCACGGCGGCGGCGACATGTTTGCTCAGG
>JBBRXQ010000021.1:0-12932 GCA_038238515.1 Sphingomonadales bacterium
CATCACCTTCGATCCTCCGGTTGGCGATGTAACCTATTTTCGCCAGGTCGATCCCGATCGCCAGCCGTTTCCAACCACCGACGGTTACGTCAGCATCGTGGTCTACACTGATGAAACCTGGCCGGTGTTGTTTGGCCTGCTCGGCAGCCCCGAGACGATGGACGATCCGCGCTTCGCCGCGCGCAAGCTGCGGGCCATAAACTTGCCCGCGCTCTATCAGGAAGTGGCACGGCTCTCCGCGCAGTTTTCAACCGAACAGCTGATCGCCATGTGCCAAAAGGCCAATATCCCGGCCCAGCCCGCACGCGATATGGCCGATGTGATGAACGACGAACACCTGAAGGCTACCGGCTTTTTCAAACGCCGCACGCATGAAACCGAAGGCGATTACTTCGAAATGCAGCCCGCCGTCCGCTTCCGCAATGTCGATACCTCGCCCACCAGCTCGGCCCCTATGCTCGATGAACACGGCCCCAGCATCCGCCAATCACGCTTCGGGCCAGCGGATTAATTAAAAGGGACTCGTTCCGCTGGCTATGGCGGTTAAGGGTGATTGCTTCGAAACGATTCTGTTTGGCCCAGAAGGCCTGCTGGGCAAATGCGCCGCGAACTTCGTTTAAGGACAACACCAATGCCACGTATAAAGGCTGCGATCATCGGTTCAGGCAATATCGGCACCGACTTGATGATGAAGATGATTAAGTATCCCCAGAACATGGAGCTCGCCATCGTGGTGGGTATTGATCCCGATTCAGAGGGTCTAGCAATGGCCCGCAAACACGGCATCGCTACGACGCATGAAGGGCTTGAGGGGTTGCGCGCTCACCCGATCTATCCAGAAATCGGCATCGCGTTTGATGCGACCAGCGCTTATGCTCATCAAGCGCATGATCAAGCGCTTCGCGCTGACGGCATACAGGTGGTCGACCTCACTCCTGCGGCAATTGGTCCGTTCGTCGTGCCCACAGTGAACATGGAGGCGAACCTTGGCGCATCCAACGTCAACATGGTGACATGCGGCGGGCAAGCCACGATCCCTATGGTGGCCGCCGTCAGCCGTGTAGGCAAAGTGCATTATGCAGAAATTGTCGCCTCGGTTTCGTCGCGTTCAGCTGGTCCCGGAACACGCGCCAACATCGATGAATTTACCCGCACCACTGCGCGCGCAATCGAACAAGTTGGCGGCGCAGCGAAAGGCAAGGCGATCATCATCCTCAATCCTGCCGAACCGCCAATGATCATGCGCGACACGGTCTTCACGTTGTCCGAAGGCGCTGACGAGGATGCGATCCGTGAGTCAGTAAAAGCCATGGTTGCGCAGGTACAGAAATACGTGCCCGGTTACCGCCTGAAGCAGGAAGTGCAGTTCGAACATTTTGGCGACAACAACCGTCTTAAAATCCCCGGGCTGGGCGAGTTTGCAGGGATCAAGTCGATGATCCTGCTCGAAGTTGAAGGCGCAGGCGATTATCTGCCGTCATATTCCGGCAACCTCGACATCATGACCGCCGCCGCCAAAGCGACCGGCGAACTGCTGGCTAAGCGGCGCATGGCGACTGCATCCCTCGGGGAGCCAGCATAATGGCCGAAGCATTCAACGTCGAAGCGGGCGACAAGATCTATATCCAAGACGTCACGCTGCGTGATGGCATGCACGCCATTCGCCACATGTATGGCATCGATCATGTGCGATCGATTGCGGCAGCGCTCGACAATGCCGGCGTTGATGCGATTGAGGTCGCGCATGGTGACGGCCTCTCGGGCACGAGTTTTAATTACGGTTTTGGCGCTCACACCGATTGGGAATGGCTTGAAGCGGTGGCCGACGTACTCAAACGGGCCGTGCTCACGACGCTAATTCTACCCGGCCTTGGCACCGCTGAAGACCTGCGCCGCGCCTATGACTTAGGCGTAAGATCAGTGCGCGTTGCCACCCATTGCACCGAGGCGGATGTGTCGAAGCAACACATCGGCATCGCCCGCGATTTGGGCATGGATGTTGGTGGCTTTTTAATGATGAGCCACATGATCGAGCCGGAATTGCTCGCGCGCCAAGCACTGCTGATGGAGAGCTATGGTGCGCATTGTGTTTACGTCACCGACAGCGGCGGAGCGCTTGACATGGATGGGGTCAAGGCGCGGCTCAACGCGTATGACCGCGTGCTTAAGCCTGAAACCCAGCGCGGCATGCATGCGCATCACAACCTTGCGCTTGGCGTGGCCAATTCGATCGTTGCATCGCAATGCGGCGCGGTGCGGATTGACGCCAGCCTTGCCGGGATGGGCGCCGGTGCGGGGAATGCGCCGCTCGAAGTGTTCATTGCAGCCGCCGACCGAAAGGGCTGGAACCACGGTTGTAACGTAATGGCGCTCATGGATGCAGCCGAAGACCTGGTGCGACCGTTGCAGGATCGCCCGGTGCGGGTGGATCGTGAAACGCTCGCACTGGGCTATGCCGGGGTCTATTCCAGCTTTCTGCGCCATGCCGAGAAAGCGGCAGAAATTTATGGATTGGATACCCGCGATATCTTGGTGGAGCTCGGCCGCCGTAAGATGGTGGGCGGACAAGAAGATATGATCGTCGATGTCGCGCTGGATTTGGTCAAAGCGCGAGAAAGATGACGTGAACTGATTGGGTGACAATGGTCGGCGTGCGGTATCGACGCTCGCCTCGGCCATCCCCACGAACTCGTCGAAGATCGCATTCTGGAGATAGATCGGACGCGTAAACTTGCCGCAGCGTTTGATGGTACTGCCTATCTTCAGCGCTTGACGCGATCCCAGAAGACTGTTCAAAATTACTTGGCTCGCGGCAGGGATATCTGACGCGCGTTCACGGGAGGTTCCCCCATGTCCATCGTTCTCACCGTAAACCGGCGCAAGCGGACCGTAGACGCCGATGCAGATAAACCGTTGCTATGGGTTTTGCGCGAAGATCTCGATATGCCGGGCACCAAATTTGGCTGCGGTGCGGGCCTGTGCGGGGCGTGCACAGTCATTCTTGATGGGCAGGCGGTGCGCTCGTGCCAAACGCCGATTGCCGAGGCGGCGGGCAAGCAAATCACCACAATCGAAGGCGTCACTGCGCTACCGATGGGCAAAAAGGTGGTCGATGCGTGGATCAAGATCGACGTTCCGCAGTGCGGCTATTGTCAGGCGGGCCAGATCATGTCCGCCACCGCTCTGCTAACCGCGACGCCGAAGCCCACCGCCGATGATATTGTCGGCGGAATGAACGGCAACATTTGCCGCTGCGCCACCTATGTGCGGATCGAGCGGGCGATCCGCGAAGCCGCCGGTCTGGAGACAAAGGCATGAGCGCGCCAATCGCCGGAAGCGCGGCGTTAACCCGCCGCTCGTTTATCGTCGCATCGCTGGCGGGCGGGGCTGCGCTCACTTTTGAGGCGCATGTCGCGCTAGCCGCCGGGTCTGCCAAAACCGAAGCCACCATGCTCAATGCTTTCATTCGGATCATGCCAGATAACACGGTGGTGATCGGGGCGAAGAATCCCGAGATCGGCCAAGGCATCAAAACCATGCTGCCGATGCTGCTAGCCGAAGAACTCGATGTCGCGTGGGAACAGGTTCACATCGAACAGGCCGACGCCAATGAAAAGGCATATGGCGTGCAAGTGGCCGGTGGCAGCACCGCCACGCCGATGAATTGGCTGCCCGCGCGCCAAGCAGGGGCCGCAGCGCGCGCCATGCTGGTTGGCGCAGCGGCCGCGCAATGGGGCGTCGCGGCGGCGGATTTGAAGACGTCGGCGGGCCGAGTGATCGATCCCGCTGGCGGCCGCAGCGCGACTTATGCCTCGCTCGCCGCCGCCGCAGCGGCGCAGCCAGCGCCCGATCTGGCCAAAGTGGCGCTAAAGAAGCCCAGCGAGTTTCAGATTATCGGCACCCCCAAGCGCGGTGTCGACACACCTAAAATCGTGCGCGGAGAACCGCTGTTTGGCATCGATACCCGGATGCCGGGCTTGCTTCACGCCGCGATGGTGAAATGCCCCGTTATCGGCGGAACGCTGGCCAGCTTTGATGATACTGCGGTCAAATCCGCGCCCGGTGTGGTTGCGGTGGTGCCGATCAGCAGCGGGCAATGCCCGGCTGGCAAGCAGGATGCGGTGGCGATTGTTGGCGCATCATGGTGGACGGTGCAAAAGCTGCGCGAAAAGCTGAACGTCACGTGGGAAACGGCGGCGCAACAAGGCTTTTCAACCGCGCTTTATGCGCAGCAGGCGGTTGAGGCCTTTGGCAAAGCGCCCGATACCACGTTGTTTAAGGCGGGCGACGCCGATGCGGCGCTATCGCGCGCGGTCAAAGTGGTAACCGCCGATTATTCCTATCCATTCCTCGCGCATGCCACGCTCGAACCGCAAAATTGCACCGCGCTATGGCACCAAGATGGCAAGCTGGAGTTTTGGGCGCCGACTCAAAACCCCGGGGCCGGGCGCAAGGATGTGGCGGCGATGATGGGCATCGCGCCCGATGCCATCACCATCCATATGACGCGCATCGGCGGCGGCTTTGGTCGGCGGCTGTTGAACGATTACATGGTGCTATCCGGTCAATTGGCCAAGGCGCTGCCGGGCAGGCCGGTGAAGCTTTTGTTTGATCGCACCGATGATCTGCGTAACGATTATTATCGGCCTGCGGGCTGGCACCGGTTCACCGCTGGGCTGGATGCCAGCGGCGCACTGGTCGCTTTCAAGGACCACTTCATAACCTTTGGCGCGGGCGGCAAGGCGCTGCGCGCAGCAGATATGCCCGCATCGGAATTCCCAGCGTCGGTTGTCCCCGATACCCATCTGACGCAGTCCTTCCTCGCCACCAACCTCACCACCGGCTGGCTGCGCGCGCCTGCGTCAAACGCGCTGGCGTTTGTGTATCAAGGCTTCATGGACGAAGTGGCCGAGGCCGCAGGCACCGATCTGGCCGCGCTCATGCTGCGCACGCTGGGCGCACCGCGCGATCTGCCAAGCGAGCGCCCCGGCGTGGTGTTTAGCACAGGCCGCGCCCGCGCGGTGATTGAGCGCGCGGTTGCCTTCGCGGGTTGGACGGGAAAGCCTTCGTCGGTGGCGGGCAAAGGCCGTGGCTTTGGCTTTTATTTCAGCCACCGCGGCTATTTTGCCGAAGTGGTGGATGTGACGGTAACCGATGGCGCGGTGAAGGTCGACAAGGTATGGATCGCGGGCGATATCGGCTCGCAGATTATCAATCCGCTGAATGCCGAGCATCAGGCGCAGGGCGCGGCGATCGATGGGCTGGCGCAGGCGCTGGTGTGGCAGCCTGTGGTGCAAGAGGCGGGCGCGGTGCAGACAGTTACGTTTAGCGATTTTCCGCTGCTGCGGATGGATGCAAAGCCAGCAGAAATTGCGATCAGTTGGGTGAAAAACGATTTCCCGCCAAGCGGGCTTGGCGAACCAACCCTGCCGCCGGTTATCCCCGCAGTTGCAAACGCCATCCGCGCCGCCACCGGCAAACGCTTGCGAGCCCTGCCCCTCCAGCTAAGCTGAAATTTAGGTCCGCCGCCGATCGGAGATCGAACGGAGGTACGTAATAAGGCGGTTGACCGAATACTGAACGCGCGTACAAATTTGGCATCTTAAGATTCGCGCGTCGGGGCTGGTTTCTTTTGGGGGCTTTACGCAAATGGGCGTTTTGATTGCAGCAGCATCGGCATCCACGTCGCTCAGCGATAGCGGTAAGGTGCGTCCGGCCCCAAATGAGGCGCTCTCCAGCAAGTTGTTTCGCCGCATTGCCGGTGCTTTGCTGATTGGCGCAGCCAGCATGTTTTCCGCCACAGCGGTGATCGGTCAGGCCAGCGCCGTGGTGGATGATGCGGTTGAGAAAGAAGACGGTATCCCGGTCACTGATGCGCTCACGCGGGAAAAGTGCGGCGGCTGCCATACGACCGATGCCAAAGGCAATCTTTCGCGCATCTCGTGGGTGCGGACAACGCCAGAGGGCTGGGATTCGGCGATTAAGCGCATGGTTCGGCTTAATGGCGCGGCGCTTGCGCCAGACGAAGCGCGTCATATTGTGCGCTATCTGGCCGACACGCATGGCTTGTCACCCGAAGAAGCCAAGCCGATCCAATATCTGGTCGAAAAGCGGCTGATCGATGAAACTAATATCCCCAGCGAATCGGTGCGCACCAGCTGCGCCGCGTGCCACGGGTTTGCGCAGCCGCTGTCGTGGCGGCGTTCATCGCAGGAATGGAAGAACCTGCAAGAATTTCATGTTGCGCTCTATTCGCAGGCCGATTCGCAGTATCGCCGCCCCGCCACCGACCGCCCCGGCGCGGTGTTTGGCCAAACCGAGCCAATCGTGAACAAGCCCGGCACAATTCCGGTAACTGCTGGGCAAGTGGCTTTGGAATATATGCGCAAAGTCGCGCCGCTGCGGACCCCTGAATGGACCGCGTGGGAAGCGCGCAAACAGGCCCCGCGCCTTGCGGGCAAATGGTTGGCCTCGGCATGGCTGCCGGGCAAGGGCCTGTTTTACGGCACCTTCACGGTTGAAGCCGGCGCATCTGAAACCGAGTTCAAAACGGCCACGGCATTGCGCAATCTGGCAGATGGCGATGTGTTGAGCGCGCCGGGCAGCGGCGTGGTTTATGGCGGATATGCCTGGCGCGGCCGTGCGGCTGCTGCTGGAACGCCGTCTGGGCCCAATGCGTTTGATCAGCCACTGCGCAGCACGATGCTGTTCGCGGCCGACCGCAAGAGCGCTTCGGGCCGCTGGTTCTGGGGCGATTATCAGGAATTTGGCTATGATGTAACGCTCACCCGCGCCGATGGCAGCCCCACGATCGGCGCTGTCTGGCCCGCCTCGATCAAGGCTGGCGCAAAGGCGCAAGTGCTGCACATCTATGGCGATGCACTCCCTGCGGGCCTTACCGCTAAGGATATCGATCTTGGTGCGGGCATCACGGTGGCCAAGCTGGTTTCTGCTGCGCCGGGCGAAGTGGTAGTTAGCGTTGATGCCGCCGCCGATGCTAAGCCTTCGGCGCACGATGTCTCGATTGGATCGGCGGTGCTGGCCGGTGCGCTTCCGGTCTATCAAAGGATCGATTATCTCAAAGTCACACCAGAAACCTCAGTTTCGCGGCTTGGCTCGGGAAAGCGCACACCTGGGTTCGCGCAATTCGAAGCTTGGGGTTTTGATGCTGGCGCCGATGGCAAGCCGCACACCGCCGATGATCTGAAAGTGGGCGTAGTTGCCGCCGATTTCAACATCGAAGAATTTCAGGCCACTTGGTATGACGACGACAAGGACTATGTTGGCAAGCTTAGCCCCGCAGGCTTCTTCACACCCAGCAGCGACGGGCCAAACCCTCAGCGCAGCGGTAATCGCAACAATTACGGCGATATCTGGGTGGTTGCCACGGCCAAATCCGAAAAAGACGCCACCGGTCAGCCGCTCACTGCGCGGTCCTACCTCGTGATCACAGTGCCCGCCTATAAGCGGTGGGACAACCCATCGGTATCGCAATGACCACAACGCTCACGCATCGTTATCGCAGTGGCGAACTCCATGAATTTCGGGCGCAAGGCGCAGATTTCATTTATCTGGTAACTGCCGGTGCGATCTTTGCCGCCGATGACATGACGCGCAAAGTTCTCGATTTGTTAGCTCAGCATGGTGAGCTCGACCACGATGAGCTGGTCCGCGCACTGGTCGCCGATGGGCTTTCGGGCATGGACGCCGAGGAGCTGGTGCGCGAACTGCGCCTCGCCCGCGCGATCCAATCGACGCACATTGTCCACGCGCTAACGCCTTCGGCACCGCCCGCTGATTATCCGCTTCAGGCGCTGGTGCTAAACGTTACCAACCAGTGCAATCTTGCCTGCACGTATTGCTATGAGTTTGGGGCTGACAAGATCGCCACGCCATCGGGCAAGCCCAAATACATGTCTTTGGAAACGGCCAAGTCGTCCGTTGATTTCCTGCTGCGCAGCGCGGCCAAGCGCGAAGCCGTGCACATCACCTTCTTTGGCGGTGAAACGCTGATGAACTTCCGCCTGCTGCGCGATGTGGTGATCTATGCCGATGAAGCAGCCACCGCTGTGGGCAAGCGCATGACCTATAGCCTGACGACCAACGCCACCCTGCTGACAGACGAAATCATCACCTTCCTGTCTGATCATGCGGTGGGCGTAACTGTGTCAATGGATGGCCCGCCAGAGATGCAGGATGCCCGCCGCGTCTACAAAAACGGCAAAGGCAGCTATGCTGTGATGGAACCGCGCCTGCGCAAGCTGATCGCGGGGCACAAAACGCGGGCGGTTACCGCACGCGTTACGCTCAGCGCGGGGGTAACCGACGTTCAACGGATCTATCGCCACCTTAAGCATGATATTGGTTTCCACGAAGTTGGCTTCGCGCCGGTAACCACCTCGGGCGAAGAGCGCGATTATTCGCTCAACGGCGATGCCATGACGGGCATTTTGAGCGATTTTGAGGCGCTGGCTGATGAGTGGCTGGACTATGCGCTGCAAGGCAAAGTGCATGGCTTTACCAATGTGTCAGAAACCATCACCGAGCTGATCGCCGGGACGAACAAATCGCATCCTTGCGGTGCGGGTCTGGGCCTGCTTGGTGTAAGCCCGTCGGGCGATCTTGCCCCGTGCCACCGCTTCACCGACGCCGACACGCACACACTGGGCCATATCGATACCGGGCTTGATCAGACCAAGCGCGAAGACTTTTTAACGCGCGGCCATGTTGCCTCCAAATATGAATGCGGCTCGTGCTGGGCACGGCCGATGTGCGCCGGTGGCTGCCATCATGAAGCCTTCGTGCGCTATGGCGATACTGGCCATGCCAATTTGCATTATTGCGATTGGATCCGCCAATGGACCGATCGCTGCCTCCAAATCTATGGCGTTCTCGCCCAACGTAATCCTGAATTCCTAAACCGTTTTGCTGAACGAAAGGGCTTGCAATGAAGCACCTGAAACCAATCAACGCAAAGGCGTTTAAAATCGAAGCCGATCTCGCATCGATGGACGAGGATGTTGTCGCGCTGCAACAGGCCCCGCGTCCGCATGTGCCGCTGGGCTGCTCGTTATCGTTTTCGCCCGGCTGGGAAGTTGATGCCACTGGCGGCACCGCCGGATTGTGCCAGCCTGCCGAGCGCGATATCTATGATTGCTATGTCACCTGCTTCTGGCCGGTCCAGATGGCCGACCATGTCAACTATTCGCCAGACTGGGCAAGCAATTGTGCCGCCGCGACCAAGGATTGGCGCAGCCTTGATATTGTGTTCCCCTGATCTATCCGTTCTACCGCTGCCCATCCTTATGCCCATCCGATAAGGGACTTTTCATGATCACGCTTGTCCGCAAGGCCCTCCTTGCCGTCACCGTTCTGGCGCTGGCGATTCCCGCCGGAATACCTGCTCTGGCCGGGACGTTGATGCTGGGAACTTATCCCGACAAGCTGTTCACAGTCGATGAAGCCACGGGCAAGATCAGCGAGCGCATTCTGCTGCAAGGCGGCTTGCCGGTTTCGCTCAGGATCACGCCCGATCAAACAAAGATATTTGCCACTACGATCACAAACAGCAGCGTGATTGTGATGGACGCGAAATCGCACGCCATCGTTACCCAGTTTGATCTCAACACGCCCACCGAGCGCTACCGGTTCAATGGCGGCGCGCCCGATCCGACCGGGCGCTATTTTTACACCGTCACCATGCGGATGGACAAGCTGATCGACCGCTGGAAGGTCAGCAAGCAGATGTTTGCGGTGATCGACACCAAGCTGCAAAAAATCGTGCGGACCGCCGATCTGGAAGCCGAGGACGACGCGATGGGCGGCGGTTTCCGCGCCCCGATGATGGTCTCGCCCGATGGCAAGTCGCTCTATATCTTCAAGGACAAAGTGCTGGTGGTCGATACCGCCAAGCTGAAGGTGGTTGACCGGATCGACGTGCAAAAACCCGAATCCACCGGCTATGAATCGGTTGCGTTTGGCGGCGGTGTTGAAGGCTTTCAAATGACCAATGCCAGCCAGTTGGTGTCTTTGTTCACGGCGGCTGATCCCTATGTTCACAACAAGGTTTTTGGCCTTGGCAAATTTGATCTGAACACGCGCAAGTTTAAATTTACGCCGATGGGCCCGATCACCACGGGTATGTCGGGTCTGGAAATTACGCCCGATGGCAAAGCTGGGTATACCGTGGTTACCAACGGGATGACCGGCAACAAGCGCTGCGAGTTCTGGAAATTTGACATGGCCAGTCTCAAACTGACGGATAAGGCCGAGTTCGCCTGTCGTTCGCGGTTCCAGCTGGGCATGTCGAGCGATGGGGCGAAGCTCTATATCTACGGTGCCAGCTACGACATCGAGGTTTATGACGCGCAAACGCTGAAGCTCGACAAGACGTGGGATCTGGGCGCAGACGCGACAATGGCCGGAATGCTCGTCTTAAAGTGAGACCCCTGCAATGACCGCAGCGGTAACCTCAGCCGCGCGGTCGTCAGTGCTGGTGCAAGGGCGCGGCGTTGGTGCGGCGGCAGCGATGGCCGTGCTGGGCGAAAACGATGCCTCTTTTGCCGCTGAACCCGGGCCAGAGCGCGGCGCTGCGCCCGTGGTCATGTTGGGGGAGCAGGCGCTCCATTTGCTCCACGATCTGTTTGGTCCCGGCCGGTTTGCCGGATCACACCAGATTTCCCGGCGTATCGTGCGCTGGGATGCGGGCGATGCTGTCGCCATTGCGCATCAAGCGCTCGCCATTTCTGGCGCAAACCTGCTTCGCGCGCTACCAAGCATGAACGGCTCACCCAGCCCATCGCCGCCTTGCTTGACGCTTCATGCAGGCTCGCAATCGCCCGCACCCGCGATGCTCCATTTCGGAAAGCGTGAGGCTGCGGCGGCCCCGGTGGTGCTCGCTTCTGGCGCCGATGCTGGGGCGGTATTGGTGGAGTCGGTGGCAGAGGGCTGGTTGTTCCTGATCCCGATGGGCGCGCACAATGGCTGGTTGCTGGCGGTGGGGGATGAGCCCGATGTGCTGCTGGCAAGCAGCCGATTGGTCGCGCCAGCGGTGGCTGAATTGCTCGCGGTTGAGGCCCGCTTTGAAACAGCGCCGCGCCTGCTGGAAACGCTGGTTGGCGGCGATTGGCTCGCCTTTGGAAGCGGCGCGCTGGCGTTTGATCCGCTGTGCGGCGATGGCACAGCGATGGCGGCGCGCGGCGGCATTCTGGCCGGCGCGGTGGCCAGCGCGATTGCCGAAGGCGCTGCGCCCGAGCCTTTGCTGCGCCATTACCGAGCCATGCTGATCGCCGCGCTGCGCCGCCATCTCGCGGCCTGCTTGCCATTCTATCAGCGCGGCGGGGCAAGCACGTGGTGGGCCGAGCAGGCAGAGCAGACCGCGGCAGGCCATGCTTGGTGCACCCAGATGCTTTCCCACGAGCCTGAGCCGCGCTTTGTGCTGATCGGCAACCGGCTCGCAGAGCGCGCTGCAGCCTGATGACTCAGCCCCTGCCGCCGCCCACCCTGCATCCTTCGCCGCCGGTGGCGCAGTGGCGCACGTATCGCCGCCTTACGCCCTATCTGATGCCCTATCGCGCGCCGCTGGCGCTCGTGCTCGCGCTCAGCCTGATGGCTACATCGGTCACTCTGGCGCAGCCCTATTTGTCAAAGTTGATGATTGATCAGGCGCTGCTGGGGCATGATCTGAATGCCTTGTTATGGATCGCGGCGGCCACTGTTGGCGTAACCTTGGGCGGCTATGTCCTCAATATCGCGTCAAGCTATCGCTATGTGAAGATATCGGCGGCAATGCTGTTTGATATCCGGGTCGATCTTCTGCGCCATTTGCAAACGCTCAGCCCCCGCTTTTACGCGCGTTTCCGGCTGGGCGATTTGATGAGCCGGATCAATAGTGACGTCAGCGATGTGCAGCGCGCCGCCGCCGATACCCTGCTCGCGGCGCTGGGCAATGTGCTGTTCCTGATCGGCAGCGTGGTTTTGATGATCTGGCTGGATTGGCGCTTGTTTATTGTTGGAACGGTGCTGGTTCCATTCGCGGTGCTGGTGTTCGTTAGGCTCCAACGCCGCTTGGTGACGATCACGCGCGATATGCGCGAGCGGGGCGCGGATTTGGGCAGCTTGCTCGTCGATACAGTGATGGGGATGCGCGTGGTCACCGCGCTGCGCGCCGAGCGGCATGAGGCTGCGCGGTTTGCCGATGCCAATGGCCACTTTGTCGAAACGATGCTGCGCATGCAGATCGCCTCGTTCATGACCGGGGCATTGCCCGGCGCATTGCTGGCGATTTCCACCGCCGCAGTCACGCTGTTTGGCGGCTGGCGGGTGTACTCTGGCGAACTTACCATCGGCACGCTGGTGGCGTTCATGGCCTATCACGCGCGCCTGTTTGCGCCGGTTCAGGCGCTGCTGGGGCTCACTTCGGGCCTTGCTTCCACCCGCGTTTCGCTGGGGCGGATCTTCGAACTTTTTGATACCGCGCCCGAAGTGACTGAGCGCGCCGATCCGCTGCCGATGGGGCCGGTGCGCGGCGCGATCCGGTTTGAAGGCGTGCACTTTCGCCATGACCGCGAGGCGGTGCTTGATGGCATCGATCTGGTGATCCCGGCGGGCGCACACTGCGCGATTTTGGGCGAAAGCGGCGCGGGCAAATCGACGATGGCCGATCTGCTGGTGCGGCTGCAAGATCCGCAAGCGGGCCGGATCACGCTCGACGGCGTCGATATCCGCGATGTCGCGCTCTCCGATTTGCGCCATGAAGTGCTGCTGGTCGATCAGGCCCCCTTCCTGTTCAACGCCACGATCGCCGCGAACATCGCTTTCGCTCTCGACAGCGCGACCACGCCGCAGGTGCAACAGGCCGCCGAAGCCGCCGGGCTTGGCCCCTTGCTCCTCCGCCTGCCGCAAGGGCTGCAAACGCCGGTTGGCGAGCGCGG
>JBBRXQ010000022.1:0-12779 GCA_038238515.1 Sphingomonadales bacterium
GGTGAGGTCATGGCGCTGAAGCTCGCCAATGCTTTGATCGCACGCCCCCGCGTGCTGATGCTGTCGCAGCTTTACGATCTTATACCCGCTGATCGGCTCATCCGGGTCCTAGCTGAGCTCAAGAAGGCGGGAACGACCGTGCTGCTCTGCACCGGGCGCCCCGAAGACATTACGCTGGATGGCTGGCTTCACCTCGAAGCGCACCGCCAGCGGCGCTTTGCCTCATGCGGCGACCTTATCGCGGCCACCCAGCGCGGAGGCGATGATGAAGCAAAGGCATGATCCCGAGAAGGCCGCGCAAGCAGCCCATTTCAAAACGCTGGCGGGAATGCGCGCGCCCGGAATCGCGGTTACGATCGCATGGATGCTCGTTCTGGGCATCGTTTTCGCGTCGGTCGTGATGGTCTTTGTGCCCTGGGTGCAAACCGCCAATGGCACAGGCAAAGTCGTCGCGCTCGATCCAGATGACCGACCGCAACAAGTCACTGCGCTCGTTTCGGGCCGGGTCGACCAATGGTTCGTAAAGGATGGCCAGCATGTCGAGCAAGGCGATCCAATTGTGCGCGTGGTCGATCTTGATCCTGATCTGCTCTCACGGCTGGGCGCAGAGCGGGCGCAAATTGTTGCAGAAATCGCGGCAATCGAACAAAGCCGCACAGTGGCCAACATTGATGTATCGCGCACCAAACAGCTCTATTCCGAAGGCCTCGCCGCTCGCCGTGAGTACGAGCAGACCCAGATCAAGGTGGCCGACGCCGGGGCCAAGCTGGCTGAAGCTCGCGCGAAGATCAACCGGATCGATGTCCAGCTAAATCGTCAGTCTGCCCAGCTCGTCCGCGCCCCGCGCAGCGGCCGGGTACAACAGGTAAATGCCGCCACCAGCAGCACGATGGTTTCATCGGGAACGCTACTCGCGGTGATTTCGCCCGAGATTATCGTGCGCGCGGTGGAGCTTTACATCGATGGGCGCGATGTCCCGATTGTTGCTCCCGGCCGCCCGGTGCGGCTGGAATTTGAAGGATCGCCCGCGCTCCAATTTAGCGGTTTTCCCGGGATTGCTGTGGGTATGTTCGATGGGCGGGTCCGCGCAATTGATCCCAATGCTTCGTCAGATGGCTTGTTTCGCATTCTCGTTGAGCCATTGCCGGGCAAGCCTGCGTGGCCGCCAAACCAATTCGTCCGTCCCGGCGGCAAAGTGCGCGGCTGGGTTCGCGGCCAAACTGTCAAAGCAGGGTATGAATTGTGGCGGCAGCTTAATGATTTCCCGCTCGAATTCGGACGTCGCCCCGCGCTATCTGACAAGGGCGAATATAAGCCAAAGGCAGAGAAGAAAGACGGCGACGACGAGGTGGTCAAAAAATGATCCGTCCGTTGGCGGTGCTGATGATCGCGCTGTGCCCCGGCATGGCGTTCGCCCAGATCAACGCACCCACCCCGCTCACGCTAGAGGAAGTGCTCCGCTCATCCGCGCGCTCTGCCCCCCAGATCGTCGAAGCCCTTGCGCGCGTCCGCCAGGCCGAAGGCCGCGCGCTCACCTCAGAGGGCGCATTCGACACAGTGTTCGATGTCGATGGCCGTTCACGCATTCCCGGGTTTTACGATGGCACCGTGATCGAGGGCCGCGCCACCCGCCCGTTCGAAAACAATGGCGGCTATGTCTATGGCACGTTGAAAGCTTCGCGCGGTCGGTTTCCGATTTATGAGGACGAGAACTACACCAACCGGCTTGGCCAAGCGAAAGTCGGCGCGTTGTTTTCCTTGCTGCGAGACCGGGTCATCGATGAACGGCGCACCCGCCGCAATGTCGCCGGCATAGACATCGATGTCGCGAGGTTTGAAGGCGAGATGGTGGCGATTGGCGTGCAGCGGCGCGCGGTAGATACCTATCAAAACTGGGTCGCAGCCGGATTGCGTTTGCAGGCCTATCGCGATCTTCTGGCGCTGGCCGAGCGGCGGCGCAGCGGCATCGCCCGCCAGATCACGCTCGGCGCGCGACCCGAAATTCTTCTCACCGAAAACGATCAAAACCTCGTCCGGCGGCGCGGCTTGGTCGCCCGCTCTGAGCAAGATTTTGCCAGCGCAGCCAATGCTTTATCGCTCTATTTGCGCGATGATGCAGGCATGCCGATCACTGTCCAGCCAGAGCGCCTCCCCGCCGATGCACGGGCGCTCACCGGGCTTGCGGGCGTAAACCGCGCGGTCGCGGTCACCGCGCGCCCCGATTATCAGGCCGTGCTAAATCGGATCGATCAAGCCACCGCCCGGCTGATGCTTGCGCAAAACGATCTCGCCCCCCGCTTTGATCTGCGCGGAGAAATCAGCAAGGATTTTGGCGGTATCGGCCCCGGCGGGCGCAGCCGCACCGCGCTTGAAACCATCGTCGGTTTCCGCTTCAGCGTGCCCCTGCAAAACCGCGCCGCCAAGGGCCGCATTGCTGAGGCGCAGGCCGAGATCAACGCTCTCGATCAGCGCAGCCGCTTTCTGCGCGATCAAATTGCTGTCGAAGTGGAAGGCATCGTGATCGCCGTTACCGGGGCCGAGCGTCTCGCCGCGATCGCCGAGCAGGAACGCAGCCTAGCCGATCGCCTCGCAGCTGCTGAACGCCGCGAATTTGAACTGGGCGCTGCCGATTTCTTCTTGGTGAACCAGCGCGAGGAGACCGCAAACGACGCGCGCGTGCGCCTGATCGATGCGCAAGCCCGCATTGCCTCCGCCCGCGCCGAACTCGCCGCCGCCACGGCTGACCGCGAAGCGCTGCTGCTTACCCCTTAACCCGGCAATACCGCGAGCGTGTGGCTGATCCAGATCGTTGCGATCCCTGCCGCCACGGTCAGCAGCGGGAGCCAGCCCGCGCCGCTCTTCACCCCCGTCCTAATCTTCTCGCCTGATCCGCGCGCCAAATGCAAATCTTCATTCATTTCAGCGGGAAACTGGCCTTTGTCGGTCACATAATGGCGAAACAGGAACACCGGAATTATCAGCGCCACGCATGACAAACCCGTTAAAAGCGTGCCCTTGCCCAGCGTATCCGCGCCAGCACCGAGCAGCACCAGATTGACAAACGCTAGCACTGTGCCCGCCGCCAGCAACGGGGTTGGCGCGCGATAAGGACGCTCCCAATCCGGTCGATCCATCCGATGGATCCACGCCGAATTGAGATTGAGGAAGTTAAACAGGATGTAGCAAACATTCGAAACACCAAGCACAAACACATAATCCGACATCGACAGCAGAACCAGATTGAAAGCCAAATCGGTCCACATCGCCGCCGTTGGTGCGCCAGAATGGTTTACCCGGCTCAAATACTTAGGCAGCCAGCCATCGACCGAAGCCTGATAGAGCGTGCGCGAAGAGCCCGCCATCGAGGTGATGATTGCCAGTAGCAGCGCCATAATCATCATCACGATAATCACATTGCCGATCAACGGCCCGATTAGCGGGCCCACCTTGATCATCCCGGCCATCGCCTTGCCCACGCCCATATTGTTGTAAATATCAGGCGCAAGCATCCCATCCAGTCCCAGCACACCTTGAAAACTCATTGGCACCAGCGTGAAAACCACAATGCACAGCAACCCTGATGAAAGGATCGCCTTAAACGTATCGGTCTTCGGATTGCGGAATTCCCGGGTATAGCAAACCGCTGTTTCAAAGCCATATGTCGACCACGCCGCCACAAACATCCCGCCAAGAAAAAGCGTGATCCCCGCGCCATTCCATGTGCCAGGGATCACCATTCCAGCCGCATCGTGCGTTAGCGGCACAATCGGCGCGAGATTGCCCAGCGCCACGTCGCCCGTGATAAACGGCACCAGCCCGATGATCATCAGCGGCAATAGCGCGATCACGCCCAGGATCACCTGCACGCGCGCGGTCGAGTTGATCCCGCGATGCTGGATGGCGAACGCAATCAGCAAAAAGCCCGCGCCGATTAGAGCCGCCGCATTGATCCGCAGCGAAAGTCCCGACTTAAAGCCGGAAAGATCGAGCAGCGTAATCTGCCACGAATTGATTGCCGCATCCGGACCAAACAGGATCGACAGCGTATATCCCGCCGCCAGCCCCGATCCAATCGACAGCACAGGCGACCACGCCAACCAATTACACCACACCGAAACCGGCGCAAACAGCTTAGAATAGCGCGCCCAGGCCACCGCGCCATAGATCGAGGCTCCGCCCGATTTGTTGGGAAACAGCCCGGCAATCTCGGCATAGCTAAACGCCTGAATGAATCCAAAGCTGATCGAAAGCGTCCAAACCAGCCATGAAGCCGTGCCCACTGTCGCTGCAATCGTACCCACGGTGAACAGCACCAGAGCGGGCACCCCACTCGCGATCCAAAACGCGCCGGTCCAGCTGATCTCGCGCTGAAGCCCGGCGGCCGGTTCGGTCTCGCCGATCCCGCGCTCGCTTGCGATGCTCGCCATGGCTCAGTCCTAGTCGTTCAGATGGTTCAAGATCGTACCCGCGTCTTTTCAGGATCATAGTGCGGAAAACGAACCACCGCGCAGGCAATGCGCTTTTGATGGCCGTCAAGCTTGCCCACCTCCAACGCGGAGCCAGACCCAGCCTGCGTCACGTCAATCCGGGCAAGCGCAATTGTCTTGCCCAGCTTCGGCGATCGAACCGAGCTGGTGATCTGGCCCACTTGCACGCGCCCCGCATAAACCGGATCGCCATGCCCAATCGCCTCCGCGCCCGCCACATCAAGCCCCACCAGCGCGCGCTGCGGGTGCGCGCGCCGCCGTGCCAGCGCTTCGCCGCCGACAAAATCGGGCCGCTTGTTCTTCGCCACCGCAAAGCCAATGCCCGCCTCAAACGGATCGGTTTGATCGCAAAATTCGTATCCCGCGAAGATTAGCCCTGCCTCGATGCGCAGCATATCGAGCGCATCCAACCCCGCTGGCAAAACCCCATGCGGCGCGCCCGCCGCCATCAAAGCGTCCCACAATTCGGGCGCGCGGTCTGGATGGCACCACACTTCATAACCCAGTTCGCCTGAATAGCCGGTGCGCGAAACCACCACAGGGATCGCGTCAATCCGACCAGTGGTGAAACGAAACCAGCCCAGCTCAGCAATGCTGGGCCGGTGCGCTGGCGTTGCCACCAGCGGCGCGAGAATGCTGCGCGACAGCGGGCCTTGAAACGCCACATTGGCCAACTGATCGGTCGATGAGCGAACCCATGCGGATAGCCCGCGCGCCTCAGCCAATTGCCGCAACCAGACCCCCGTCCAATCCTCCCCGCAAACGAGCCGAAACGCGGCCGGGCCAAGCCGAAACACCGTGCCATCATCGATCATCCCGCCCGTTTCATGGCACAGTGCGGCATAAACGATCTGGCCAATCGCCAATTTGGTGATATCACGTGTTGTCGCCAGATCGAGCAGTTCCTCGGCATCCGGCCCGGTCACTTCAAATTTGCGCAACGCCGAAAGGTCGATCAGCGCCGCCCGCTCGCGGCAGGCCCAATACTCAGCAATTGCCCCGTGGTTGGTATAGGCGCTCGCCAGCCAAAAGCCGCGATAATCGACAAATTGTCGGGTGAGCGCGGCGGTGCGCGGTTGAAACCCGGTCTCGCGCGTCATGCGCGGCGGAGCCTCGGGGGTCATGCGGTGCGCGCTGGCGGGGCAAAACCCAGCGCTCTGGTCATAAATGCGGACATGGATGTCGGTCGGGTTCCAGGCATTGGCGGGGTCGATGTCATCGGCGCAAGAGGAAGACGCGCACACCAGATCGGTTAGTGCACGGAGTAATACATAATCGCCGGGCCGCGACCACGGTTCGTCCATCGTAATCTGATCATCCGGCCCAACAATAGTGTTATAAAAAAAGTTGATCGCAGGCCAGCCAGCGCGCGGCGCAACCCCGTGCACGCTCAGCGCCGCATTGAAATTCTCGCTGCAACTCGGGTGGCCGGGATAGCCCTGATCTTCATAATACTTCGCGGTGCACGCGAGCAAAAACGTATCGTGGCGGCCCACGGTATCCTGCACAATTTCGACCAGCGGCTGTAATGTCTCATCAAAAAACTTGGCATGAAGCCCCGGCGCGGAAAACGAATTGCCCATGATCGTGCGCGTCGCCGTTGGATCAATCCCAAGCTCGCGCCCCTGCGCCAACGCTGCCGCATCAAACGCCACGAAGTCCGAACACTGCTTGCCCGCCACATCGATAATCTGGATATAATCGCCCGCCTTCACCCGAAACGCAGTCGCGGTAGCCGGAGAAATCCGCCATTCTTCAACCACTGGAGCCAGCGGCGCGGGCAGATCATCGCCTGGCGCAATACGCGCGATCACCACATGGAGTTCAGTCGGCGGATCCTGCGCATCGGGCAACATCGCCGCGCCGGGGGCAGCAATCGTCGCACTCAACAGAGCCGAAGCCACATATTCGAAGGCTGCACCCGCAGGCGAACCAACGCCGAATAGTGCCGTTTCTTCCGCTCGATCCGCAAATTGCAGCGTCAATACACCCGCCTGCAATCCCTCGGGATCGATCACCCGCAGCGCATCGCCCGGCGCAAGGCGGAACGACAACGACCCGCCGCCGGGAACAACAGCGGGCACAACCGCTGGGGCCATCATGGCCGCTTCAAACGGTATCGCCTGCCGCCAAAAATGCCTCAAGGCTATCGTCGAGCGCATCCATCCAGCGGGTGTGATGGCGCGGTGACATCGTGCCAGTCAACACCGAACGGTACGAATGGTTGCGATACCCCATGATATCGTGCTCCTTATCATGCTCCCACTGCTTAAACAGCACAGCGACGGCAGCGGTATCGAGATCCGGGTAATCGGTGGCGGCGATCAATTGGCGAACATAATCGGCTTGAAAATCAATCTGTTCGGAGGCATCGGCACAGGCCTTGTCGCGCGCAACCCATGCCGCATTATCCGCCGCCCGCGCGCCCGGATCAGGGATCGGCAGCCGCCCGAGGATCAGATCGCGCACATACCAAGCCTGCGCGTCAAACATGTTGAAGGTGAAAAACTGGTCCTGCATGCCGATGTAAAACAGCCGTGGATTGTGCTGCCACACCACGCCCTGCCATAGGTTATCGGGATAAAGCACATTGTTGGTCACCAGCCGCAAGTCATCGGCGAGAAACGGAAAATTGTGCAGATAGCCGGTGCACATCACAATCGCATCGACATGCTTGTGCGTGCCATCGAGGAATGTTGCAGTGTGGCCCTCCAGCTTGGTCAGCAGCGGGCTCTGAGTAAACTGCTCGGGCCATTCAAACCCCAGGGGCCGCGTGCGATACGAAAACGTCACCGAGCGGGCACCATATTTGACGCATTGTGTGCCGATGTCTTCTGCAGAATACGAGCTACCGATCATCAGCACATCTTTGCCCGCAAACTCATCCGCCGAACGGAAGTCGTGCGCATGCAACACTCGCCCGGGAAACGTTTCGATCCCCTCAAACGCAGGCACATTGGGCGTGGAAAAATGCCCGCAAGAAACGATCACGTTGTCAAATGTTTCGCTATATGTCTGGTCGGCCTTGTTATCCCTAACCAAGACGGTAAAAAGCTGCGAGGCGTCATCCCATGTCACGCCCTTCACCGGACTATCAAACCTCACCATATCGCGCACGCCCGCCTTTTCGACGCGGCCCATAATGTAATCATGCAGCACCGCGCGCGGCGGATAAGAAGGGATCGCGCGCCCGAAATGTTCTTCAAAGCTGTAGTCGGCGAATTCGAGGCATTCCTTGGGCCCATTCGACCAAAGGTAGCGATACATTGAGCCATGCACTGGTTCGCCATATTGATCGAGCCCAGTGCGCCAGGTGTATTTCCACAAGCCGCCCCAATCGTCCTGCTTTTCAAAGCAAACCACCTCGGGCACCTCAGCGCCCTTGACCTTGGCGCTTTGAAACGCGCGCAATGCGGCGAGCCCGCTCGGTCCGGCTCCCACAATCGCGATTCGCTTGGTCATTGATCTCTCCGCTTGGCCCAATCCTGAGCATATCGAATTTCTTGGCCAGAAAAAACTGGTTCAATGGCAATCCTGCCCGGTTCAGCAATCGAGCGTCGTATCACGCTCCCACTGCGTCAGATGGCGCGCATAATCGTTCCATTCGCCGTGCTTGAGCTTGAGATAAGCAGGCACGAGTTCGGGCATCGCGGCGGTCAACACCTCGCTCGCCTCCAGCGCGCGTAGCGCGTCGAGCAGATTGAGCGGCAACTTGGGCGGCGTGCCTGTCACCAGATGGCCCTCAGTATACATATTGTTGGTCTGGCGCGGGCCAGGATCGATTTGCCGGGCTATCCCGTCCAGCCCGGCGGCGAGCGCAGCAGCCGGCAGCAGGTAAGGATTTGCCGCGCCATCCGCCAGCCGCAGCTCAAACCGATCTGGTTCGGGAACGCGGATCATGTGCGTGCGGTTATTACCCGTCCAGGTCACCGAATTGGGCGACCATGTCGCGCCAGAGACGGTACGCGGCGCATTGATCCGTTTATAGCTGTTCACTGTCGGGTTGGTTATCGCGGCCATCCCCGGCGCAGCGTTCAGCACGCCGCCGATGAAGTGCCTCGCCAAATCGGTGATATCATTGCCGCCATCAAACGCGTTGGATGCGCCCTGCCATAGCGAAAGATGGATGTGGCAGCCATTGCCGGTCAAATTGGCAAACGGTTTGGGCATAAACGTCGCGCGCAGCCCGTGTTTTTCGGCCACCGACTTTGCCATGAACTTGAAAAATGCCATCCGATCAGCGGTGAGCAACGCTTCGTCATAAGTCCAGTTCATCTCGAACTGCCCGTTCGCATCCTCATGGTCGTTTTGATAGGGTGCCCAGCCGAGACCAAGCATCGCATCGCAAATTTCGGTAATAATATCATAGCGCCGCATTAGTGCCTGTTCGTCATAGCACGGCTTGGTTTGCGTATCAGCAGGATCGGAAATCGACTGGCCATCGGGTGTAGTCAGGAAAAATTCGCACTCGACCCCGGTCTTCAGCGTGTAACCCAGCGCTGCCGCTTTGGCGATTTGCGCCTTCAATGCCAGCCGCGGACTTGCCGCAACTGGCGCGCCGCCCATCCACAGATCTGCTGCGAGCCAGCCCACTTGCGGCTTCCACGGCAATTGGATCAGGCTGGCGGGATCGGGGATTGCAAACAAGTCGGGATCGGCGGGCGTCATGTCGAGCCAAGTGGCAAATCCGGCAAATCCCGCGCCGTTTTTCTGCATCGCACTAATCGCGACAGCGGGAACCAATTTAGCACGCTGCGCGCCAAACAGATCGGTGTACGAGATCAGGAAATACTTGATGCCTTTTTCAGCAGCAACCGCCGCCAGATCAATGCTCATGGCCTTTATTCCCCAACCCTTAGAATTTTGCGCCCGGAATCCAGTCTGTCCCCGCCAATGGCACCCGCGCCATCGCAGCTGCCTCAATCGTCAGCGCGACCAAATCTTCCGGCTCCAGATTATGCAGGTGGCTCTTGCCGCATGCCCGCGCGATGGTTTGTGCCTCAAGCGTCATCACCGCCAGATAATTGGCCAGCCGCCGACCCGCCGCTACTGGATCAAGCCGCGCTGCCAGCGCTGGATCTTGCGTCGTAATTCCCGCCGGATCGCGGCCTTCATGCCAATCGTCATAGGCGCCCGCCGTGGTGCCCAGCGCCTCATATTCCGCCTGATAGCGCGGATCGTTGTCGCCCAGCGCGACCAGCGCCGCCGTGCCAATCGCCACAGCATCCGCACCCAAAGCCATCGCTTTGGCCACATCCGCGCCGTTGCGGATGCCGCCCGAGACGATCAGTTGCACTTTGCGGTGCATGCCAAGGTCTTGCAGGGCCTGAACCGCCGGGCGAATCGCGGCGAGGATGGGGATGCCGACGTGCTCGATAAACACATCCTGCGTCGCTGCCGTTCCGCCTTGCATGCCATCGAGGACCACCACGTCCGCGCCCGATTTCACCGCGAGCGCCACGTCGTAATAAGGCCGCGTCGCGCCCACCTTCACGTAAATCGGCTTTTCCCAATCTGTGATCTCGCGCAGTTCCTCGATCTTGATCTCCAGATCGTCCGGCCCTGTCCAATCGGGATGGCGGCAGGCAGATCGCTGATCTATCCCCATTGGAAGGGTGCGCATCTGCGCCACACGGTCCGATATTTTCTGCCCGAGCAACATCCCCCCCCCACCCGGTTTTGCGCCCTGCCCGATCACCACTTCGATGGCATCCGCTTTGCGCAAATCGTCGGGGTTCATCCCGTATCGGCTGGGCAGATATTGGTAGACCAGATGTTCCGATTGTCCGCGCTCTTCGGGCGTCATCCCGCCGTCGCCTGTGGTGGTGCTGGTGCCCGCAATCGTCGCGCCGCGCCCCAGCGCTTCCTTGGCTTGGCCGGAAAGCGCGCCAAAGCTCATCCCCGCAATCGTTATCGGAATTTTTAGATGCAGCGGCTTCTTGGCAAAGCGCGTGCCCAGCCACACATCGGTCGCGCATTTTTCGCGATATCCTTCCAGCGGATAGCGCGAAACCGAAGCCCCCAGAAACAGCAGATCATCGAAATGCGGCAGCGCGCGCTTGGTTCCCCCGCCGCGTATGTCATAGATGCCAGTGGCCGCAGCCCGCCGAATTTCCGCCAGAGTATGCGGGTCAAACGTTGCCGAATAGCGCGGCAATGTGCGCGGAGTGCTATTATTGTCCACCAAGCAGCCCCTCAATATGCCGAAGCGTTGTCGACGTGGAAATTGTAAAGCTGGCGCGCCGAGCCATAGCGTTTGAACGCGCTTGGCGTCACGCTGGCATCGACCCCCGCCTTGGCCAGCAACCCGGCCAAAATCGTCAAATGCTCCGCCCGCATCTCTTTCTCCACACAATCAGCGCCCAGACTTTTCACCTCGCCGCGCACAAAAATGCGCGTTTCATAAAGCGAATCGCCCAGCGCCTCGCCCGCATCGCCCAGCACCACCAGATTGCCCGCCTGCGCCATAAACGCGCTCATCGGCCCGATGGAGCCTTTGACCACGATGTCCACGCCCTTCATCGAAATGCCGCAGCGGGCCGAGGCATTGCCATCAATCACCAGCAGCCCGCCATGCGCGGTCGCGCCCGCCGCTTGGCTGGCATCGCCCTTCACATGGACCACGCCGCTCATCATGTTTTCGGCCACGCCCACCCCGGCGTTGCCGTTCACGATCACAGTCGCCTGTTGGTTCATCCCCGCACAGTAATAGCCTGCGTGACCATCGATCTCGACCGTGATTGGGGCCTTGATCCCCGCCGCCAGCGCATGCTGGCCTTGCGGATTTTGCACCAGCCAGCGCGTTTCGTTGGTCTCAGGCAGCAGCGCATGGAGCGCCGCATTCAATTCGCGGCGGCTCGAATGCGCCAAATCAACCATGCGCATCAGTTGCGCTCCCACACATAGGCGCGCGCCGGTTCCGGCTCAAAAACTCGCGCGTTTTCAATGCCCGGAAGGCCGACCAGCGCGCGGTATTCGCTGCCAAAAGCCACATAGCGATCGGTTTCGGCCATCACCGCAGGCTTGCACGAGATCGGATCGCGCATCACCGCAAAGCCATTTTCGGTGCCAATCACAAAGGTGTAAAATCCATCGAGATCGACCAGCCCGGCATCGAGCGCTTCGGTCAGACTCGCGCCCTCGCGCATCCGCCAAGTAAGATAAGCTGCCGCCACTTCGCTATCGTTGTCGGTTTCAAACGTCAGCCCCTCGCGCTCCAAATTGCGGCGCAGCGAACGGTGGTTTGAAAGCGAGCCATTGTGGACAAGGCACTGATCCGCGCCGGTGGAAAAGGGGTGCGCGCCCGCTGTCGTTACCGCGCTTTCGGTCGCCATGCGGGTGTGGCCGATGCCATGCGTGCCGGACATCTGGGGAAGCGCAAACCGCGCCGAAACCGATTGCGGCTTACCCACTTCTTTATACAATTCAATGCGTTTGCCAGAACCCGTCACCGCCAGATCGGGCCGATGGAGCGCCAACCAGCCGCGCACATCGCCTTCCTCCGAAGCAGGCACTGACAGCACAAGGTGGGTATCGCGCCGCACCGCCTCGGCTATGCCAGCGAGCGCAGAGATCACTTCATCCAGCTGCTCGCCGCGCAAGGTCAGCTTGATCCGGCCCGCTGCGCCATCGCCATAGATCGCAAAACCGGCGCTATCAGGCCCCCGGTCAGACATCACCACGAGCATCTCGCCCAGCAGCCGCCCCAGATCAGGCTGGAGGCTTTCATCTTTCAGGAACAGCCCAACAATTCCGCACATCGCGCGATTCTCCAGTGAGATAACGGATAGTGCCGCGCGCAGTTTCAGTCAATTAAGAAGAAACAACATTTCTCCAAAAGAATGATCTCAACGGCGCAATTATCCCCCGCTCGCACCCCCGCGCGCATAGGTGATGATCGAGAGATAGCGGATCACGCCCTTGCCCATGGCCTCTGGCCCATGCTGCGCCTGACTGTCAAAAAGCAGGGTGTCTCCGGCCTTTAGCAAATAGCGGCGGTCGCCGTGGCGGTATGTCACTTCGCCTTCGAGCATATAGAGCAGTTCGGTGCCGCTATGCGAGAAGCCGGTGTAAGGCACCGCATCCTCGCTGAGCGTGATAAGATAGGGCTCGATCGCATGATCCCCGCTCAGCAAGTGGCCCAGCAATTGATACATGTGCCCGGCCTTCGTCCCGCGCCGCTCGATCTTCACGCCCTGCCCCGCCGCTACATGCGAGCAATCCTGCCGCTCCTCTGCCATCGCAAAAAGCGACGAAATCGGCGTTTGCAGCGCCTGCGCTAGCGATTGCAAC
>JBBRXQ010000023.1:0-12533 GCA_038238515.1 Sphingomonadales bacterium
CGTCGCCGCCTGCCCCGCGCCCACCGCGTTCCTGCTCTGGGGCAAGCCCGCGCAAACCGCCGTTGCACGCATCCCCGCCCTGCAAACAGGGCCCCACCAAGTCCTCTACGCTGCGCATCCCAGCCCGCTCTCAGCCCACAAAGGCTTCCTCGGCTGCCGCCACTTCAGCCAAACCAACGCCTTCCTTTCGGCACACGGCAGGGGCGCCATCGATTGGTCGGTCCCTGATTAGGAAAGCTCTAGTGCGACCCAATGCAGCCAAAGGGGCGCTGGCGATAGAAACCGTCAATGGGCCCATTACCAGCGCAGCAAACCGGGGAGTGCCAACCGGCCAATGCCAGCAGAAAGGACAATCGCACCGGTGTACCAGAAACCAGCATAGGTAACCGTCGTGCTCGCGCAGTGCAGGCTATAGCTAAACGTTCCGAAAGCCCCCGACGATAGACCGATCAGCCATCCTTGTAGCACCGGCCGGGTCGATGCCCCGCGCCGCACCCAGCTCGTAAGCGCCGCGCCCAGCACAAGCGCAATCGTAAGGCTAATCCCCAAGCAGAGCGCACCGCTTGGCGCGGTCAGAATCCATTTTGGGAATTGCCCCTCAATCGCCGACAGCATCGCAATCGCTGGAAACAGCGCCGCCACCACCGCCGCCCATACCCATCCGTCGGCATGTTGCCCCACCCCCGGACGGGCATAGGCAATCACCGCCGCGAGCGAAGCGGCGCCAAGCGCGAGCATGACCCCGCTGCGCAGCAAAACAATATCGGCCGGGTGCCCAGCGATCAGATCCGCGCGCAAACCGATCGTGGCCGAAACAGCCCCGATCGCCGCAAGACAGAGCAGGCCCATGACCAGCCAAGGATCGCGGTTGTTCAACCGGCGCACTGGCTTCAGATCGGCGACAAGCGATTGGATAAAACTGTCCGGCACGATTTAGTCTTCCTCGACCAGCGATGAAAGGCGGCGCAGGCCGCGATGAATGTTCATTTTAACCAGCGATAGCGATTGGCCGCATGCTTGTGACGCGTCGGCCAGCGAAAGGCCTTGGATCTTGACAAGCGTGATCGCTGTCCGCTGCCCATCGCTCAGGTGGGTCATCAGCCGGTCCAGGCTCAGCTTTGCCGAAACGGTCTCCTCCGCATCGATGCACTCGCTTGGCTCGGCATAGACATCGGATTGCTGGCGATAGATTTCGCGCAGCCGATCAACCCACCGATAGCGCGCAATCGCGGCAAGCCACGGCAGAAACGGCCGCGACGGATCATAGCTCGCGCGCTTGGTATGAACCACCAGCAGCGTTTCCTGAACCAATTCCTCGGCGTGTTCAGGCCCAATTTTCCCGGCAAAAAAGCGGCGCAGCCAGCGCTGGCTGGCGACAAGGACAGCCTCATGTGCGCGCGCATCGCCTGCCTGCGAAAGCGCCATGAGCTGTCCAAGGGATCGTTCGTCGGCCTTCATTGCCCCCCGCTCCCAGCTATCCGTTAAGGAATTGGGCCAACGCATCGCGGCTGTCGGCATTGGCTTTGTGGGCGATACGGGTATGGGCGGCCGATTGAAAGCCGTGGAATGCGCCCGGATAGACATGCAGCTCGGTCGCGACACCCTCGCGCGTCAGCCGCAGCGCGTAATCGAGGTTTTCGTCGAGAAACAGATCGAGCGCGCCAACCGCGATGAACGTGGGCGGCAAGCCCGCCAGATCGGTAGCGCGCGCGGCGGCGGCATAAACATCGCCCTCGGCTCCGCCCGGCGCATGACCGAGCAGAGCGGTCCAGCCGAAGGTGTTGCTGGCGGTAGTCCAGATATAGCCGCCGGTGTGGGGATGCGGATCGGTCCGCGTGCACGTGCGATCGTCGATCATTGGAAAAATCAGATGCTGAAACGCCAGCGGCACCTCGCCGCGATCGCGCGCAAGCAGCGCCAGCGCGGCAGCCAGCCCGCCGCCCGCACTCTCGCCGCTGATCCCCAGCCGCGCGGGATCGATGCCCAAGCTAGCGGCGTTGGCGTGAGTCCATCTGAGCGCAGCGTAGCAATCCTCGATCGGCGCAGGGTGCGGCGCTTCTGGAGCCAGCCGATAATCAACCGAAACAATGACGCATCCGAGCGCGGCGACCAGGCTGCTGTGCTCCGCCGCCATCATCTCGGGCGAGCCGAGCACATAGCCGCCGCCGTGCATATGAAAAATCGCGGGTAGCGAGCCTTGCTCGCCCACTGGCCTCCAGATTAAAACGCGCAAATCAGGCGCACCGGCGGGGCCGGGAATGAAGCGCTCCTCTGGCTGCGGCGCGTCTGCCGCCAGTTCGACGGGGGCAGACATAGCGCCCATCGCGCCCCGGATAAGCGGCAGGGCCTCCGCGCTAAAGGCAAACGGCGGAAAACTCTCGAGCATCGGCCGCAGTTCCGGATCAACGAGGGAAATGTCGGCCATACAATCAGTCCTTAGTGCTTAGTTCTAAACTACCATTGCGTGGCAAGCCGCGCTCATGAAACCGGCGGCTGGGTGTACGAAGCCATGGCCCCCACTGCTTCATCGGGCATGGCCAGCATCTGCTGATAGGCGGCGGGTGGATAGGCCATATGCGGTTTGGCCGGATCAAACGGCGGCTGGGGCACCGGGCTGGGGCCAGCATAGTCCGCGGGTGCCTTAAAACGTTCGGCCTCCGCGCCCGAAATGCCCGCTTTGGCCAGCACGGCGGGATCAATCCAGCGCGCCGGGTCGATCGCTTCGTGCGACGTGGCAACCTCCAGCGTCATCTGATCGGGCCCGGCAAAATAGATTGAGCGGCACATGCCATGATCGATCGGGCCGATTACATTCACACCGTGGCTGCGGATGCGGTCGCGCATTGCGATCAGATCGGCATCGCTCGCGGCGCGAAATGCGATGTGTTGCAACGTCCCCGGCGCGCTTACCCCCGCGCCGTTTCCAGCATGCGTAACGCCCAGCGCAATCGGGATCTCATCGATGCGCGGCAATTGCACAATCGAGAAATAGCTGTGTTCGTTCATCCGCAAAAACGCGTGGAGCCCGCCCGGAACCCCATGCATATCAAACAGCGCCACCAGCGGGCAGCCCATCACCTCGGAAAAAAACGCGATGTGCTTTTTGATATCGCCCGCCATGAACGCCAGATGATGAATGCCGGTGGGGTGCATATGCAATGGTCCTTGGCGAAGAAGCAGAGGCAATACTGCGCATTATAGACCCATGCGCCTCCATCAGATAGATGCAATCAACGGGCCGGGCGAGGGGATTTCAAATGGGCGTTGTGCGCGAACCTTATGGCTTTCTCCATGCCGATCATAGCCGCCTGAAAGAGGTCTATGGCGGCCCCACTGGCCAAGTATTCGTCGAATGCATGCGCATCCGCCCCGATGATGCTCCTTCTCAAAGCGTGATTCTTTTCAGCCATCCGGTCGGCGGCGGGGCATTTCTGCCGCTGGTCACCGCGCTGGCGCATGCCGACCGCCATGTCGTCTATTGCAATCCGCGCTACCGGGGCAACGATACTGCGCTGATCACGGAAAAATGCGTGCTTGATCTGGGCGCATGCATAGCCGATCTCAAAAAGCGGTTTGGCTATACCAAAGTGATCCTCGGCGGATGGTCGGGCGGCGGCTCGCTCTCGCTCTACTATCAGGAGCAGGCCGAGCATCCCACCATCACCCACACCCCGGCGGGCGACGAGGTTGATCTGGTCGCCGCCGCGCTGATCCCGGCGGATGCGGTAATGCTGCTCGCCGCGCATATCAGCCGCTCTGTCACGATGACCGAGTGGCTCGATCCCTCGATCCTCGATGAAGACAAACCGTTTGAGCGCGATCTGGAGCTGAACATCCACGATCCCGCCTGCCCCCATCAGCCGCCCTACACCGCCGCCTTCGTCGCGCGCTTTCGCGCCGCGCAGATCGCGCGCAACCGCCGCATCACCGCGCGCGTGAAGGCGCAGCTCGCTGCGATCAAGGCCGGGCCAGACCCTGATGCCGAGCGCTGTTTCTGCACTTATGGCACAATGTGCGATGTCCGCTGGCTCGATCCGGCGCAGGATCCGTCAGACCGCGCGCCGCACACCTGCTATCTCGGCGATCCGCGCATTGTGAACGATGGCCCCGTCGGCCTCGGCCGCTTCTCCACATTGCGCTCGTGGCTCTCACAATGGAGCTATGACGAAAGCCGCGCCAACGGCCTGGCTAATGCGGCAAACGTGGCGTGCCCAATACTCGTAATCAGCAACACCGCCGATCTTGCGTGCACCCCCAGCCACGCCCAGCGCTTGTTCGAAGCCGCCGCCGCCCCCGACAAAACCCTGGTCCATATCGAAGGCGCCGACCACTACTACATCGCCCGCCCCGATCTCCTCCCCCGCGCCTGCGTTGCAGTGATCGGCTGGTTGGAGGAGCGAGAGTTATAGCGGCTAGGGGCGGATATTGCGCGAATTAAGCCATGACCAATTGCGTGCACGGTCAGCGTAATTTTGGTCACCGCAAAAGTCGTAATTCGCGTAACGTAATTCAAACTTGCACCGTAATTCCTATCTGCGGAGAGAATGAGCATGACCGTCAAAGTGATCAGCATAAGCCCCGATCCGCTTCAGGATTATGCCATTGCGCCGGGCTGGCAAGTCGGCAACCTCCTGTTCCTCTCCGGACAAGCAGCGATAAACGAGCAGGGCGAAGTGATCGGCGCGGGTGATTTCGGTGCCCAACTGGTGCAAACGATGTCCAATATCGACAGGGTACTGGCGGCGGGCGGCAGCGACCGCAGCCGCATCGTTAAGGTAACGATCTACCTCACCGACATGGCCAATTTCCCCGCCATTGTGGAAGCCCGGCGCAAATACTTCACCCCGCCCTATCCCGCTGATACCATTGTCGAAGTAAAGAGCCTCGCGTTGCCCGAGCTGATGATCGAGATCGACGTTATCGCGCATACCGGCTGAGGAACGGCGGGATGTATGGTCGGATCGGTGGTGTCGGAGTGATGAGACTGGCAAAAAACCCCAAACTCTCGGTGGTCCGTCACCCAGTCTTTGATATCACGCCACGCTATGATTTTGGAGTTTACGCACCTGTTGCGCTAACCTGAGGCCGAGAGCGGTGCTATGACATAGCGATTAAGGATACTGCGCCGGAACTCCTGCTGTCCCTCGAACTCAGGGCTTTTGGCGTTCCCATCTGATCGCGCCGCGCATAGTATAAAAGATTGCTCGATCAAGCGCAGTTCATTGCGTGATTTTTAGGTTTGCTGGCCTGCCATGATCGGGCACACTAGGAACAAGCGGGGCCGCGCTCATGATGGCTAAGCTACAAGCCTCTTTGGGACGGGAGTGATATTACGCCATGAGCATCTCCGGCACACTTCTTTATGAAGCGCGTTTCGATCTCGCCCCGCCCATCGGCATCGGCACAACGCCCGAGGGATATCGCGCGATTTACGCGGTCACCGGCGGCACACTGAAAGGTCAACGGATCAATGGGCGGTTTCTGCCTGTGGCAGGAGCAGATTGGGCGCGCATTCGCCCCGATGGCTCGATCGCGGTCGATGCGCGGTGCTGCGCGGAAACCGATGACGGCGCACTGATCTACATCAGCTATTACGGGCGGATCTGCATTCCTGCCGAGATCCAAGCACAAGTGCTCGATATGACCGCGGCCACCCGGCCCGACCCATCGACCTATTATTTTCGCGTGGCACCGATGTTTGAAACCTCCAGCGTAAAATACGCTTGGCTAAATGGCGTGCTGGCGGTTGGAATAGGCCGCATCGTCGAGGGCGGCGTCGCGTATAGCGTTTACGCTATCGATTGAGGATGCGGGTTCGCGGCTTAGAGCATGATAACATTACGCTGACGCAAAGCTAGGTTAGCAAAGTAGTTTGCGCATTCCTGCATCAGGAAAGCGTCTAGCAGAGAGCCTATTTGCGCCATGTGGCTTGGGCGGTTCGTTCGGAAGCCTTGCGCAGGCGATGCTTGAGCTTGGAGAAAATCTGTTCGATCGGAATTCGTGGGACAGTATACTTTATTCCAAAGACAATGCACTTAATCGAAACCACCGTGATCCTTGCGGAAACCCCCAAACCACTACTCAACGCGGAAGCGTGCTAACTCCCATCAGCGCTTCGTCTACCGCGCGCGCGCATTGGCGGCCTTCGCGGATGGCCCACACCACTAGGCTTTGCCCGCGCCGCATGTCGCCGCAGGCGAATACGCCTTCGGCGCTGGTTTTGTAATCAACCTCGGTGCCTTTCACGTTGCCGCGCGTGTCAAGCTCAACCCCAGCTTGCTGGAGCAAGCCTTGTTTGCGCGGGCCGACAAAGCCCATTGCGAGCAGAATGAGGTCTGCCGGGATCGTGAATTCGCTGCCTGCGATTTCCTGCATCCGCCCACCGACCCATTCCACGCGCACGCATTCCAGCCCGGTCACATTGTTTTCGCCCGCGACGCGCTTGGTCAGCACCGCAAATTCGCGCGCCACGCCTTCTTCGTGGCTCGATGAGGTGCGCAGCTTGAGCGGCCAATCTGGCCAGCTCAGCGCCTTGTCTTCCTTTTCGGGCGGGCGCGGCATGATCTCGAACTGCGTTACCGAGAGCGCGCCCTGCCGGTTTGACGTGCCCACGCAATCCGAGCCAGTATCGCCGCCGCCGATCACCACCACATGCTTGCCCGTGGCCGTTAGCGAGCCGCGCGGCGCGGCGCGGATTTCGTCGTCGCCCGCCACGCGCTTGTTTTGCTGGGTGAGGAACTCCATCGCAAAGCGCACGCCCGGCAATTCAAAGCCCGGAATGCTTAGCTGGCGCGGGTCTTCCGCGCCGCCCGCCATCACCACGCTATCAAAGTTTTCCTTTAGCGAATCGACAGATACCGTCACGCCCACTTCGACCGAGGTGCGGAAATCCACGCCTTCGGCCATCATCTGCACCAGTCGCCGATTGATCAGATGCTTTTCCATCTTAAAGTCAGGGATGCCATAGCGCAGCAATCCGCCCACCCGGTCAGACTTTTCAAACACCGTTACCGAATGCCCCGCGCGCGCCAGTTGCTGCGCGCAGGCCATGCCCGCCGGGCCAGAGCCGACCACGGCCACCGATTTGCCTGTCTTAGCGGCGGGCACTTGCGGCTCGATCCAGCCTTCTTTCCACCCGCGATCGACCAGCGCGCATTCGATCGATTTGATCGTCACCGGCTGATCGATAATGTTCAGCGTACACGCCGCTTCGCATGGCGCGGGGCAAATGCGGCCGGTAAATTCAGGGAAATTGTTGGTCGAATGCAGATTATCGAGCGCTTCTCGCCAATCGTCTTCATAAACCAGATTGTTCCAATCGGGGATCTGGTTGTTCACCGGGCAACCGCTGTGGCAGTACGGAATCCCGCAGCCCATGCACCGCGCTGCCTGCCCTTTCAGGCTGGCGGCATCGAGCGGCACCGTGAATTCGCGGTAGTGTTTCAGCCGCTCGCTCGGCGCGTCATAGGTGCGATCTTTGCGATCAAGCTCGAGAAAACCCTTGGTCCTGCCCACGTTACTTGGTCCTGTCCTTATTCGGCTGCAACGCTGGCGGCTTCAAGCTGCTCAGCCTCGATCTGGCGCAGCGCGCGCGCATAATCGCGCGGCATCACTTTCACAAAGCGCAGCAATTCCTCAGCCCAATGATCGAGAATGAAGCGCGCCCGCGCGCTCGCGGTATGCAAATGATGCCGCTCAAGCAATATCCGCAGCCGCTCTGCATCGTGGCGGAGCATATCGCCCATGCCAAAATCGCTCACATCAAACCCGCGCTGCTGTGGCCGTCCGCTTCCAGCATCGTCATCACGCACCAGCGATACAGCGCTCAGATCAACCATAGCGCCATTGCATAGCGCGGCAAACCGGGCATCGGGATCATAAACATAGGCGATTCCGCCAGACATGCCCGCCGCAAAATTGCGCCCGGTCGCGCCCAGCACCACCACTACGCCGCCGGTCATATATTCGCAGCCGTGATCGCCGGTGCCTTCAACCACCGCAATCGCGCCCGAATTGCGCACCGCAAAGCGCTCGCCCGCCACGCCGCCGAGATAAGCCTCGCCCGCCACCGCGCCGTAAAGCACAGTATTGCCGACGATGATGTTTTGTGTCGGATCGCGGTCGACATGGTCCGGCTGGCGCACGATCAGCCTTCCGCCCGAAAGCCCTTTGCCGACATAATCGTTCGCATCGCCGACCAGATCAAGCGTCACGCCGTGGGCGAGGAAAGCCCCGAACGATTGCCCGGCAACCCCGCTCATGCTGATGTGGATGGTATTGTCCGGAAGGCCTCTGTGGCCATAACGGCGCGCCACTTCGCCCGAAAGCATCGCGCCTACTGTTCGGTTTACATTGCGCAATTTGCGCTCAATACGCACCGGCTCGGCGCGCTCCAGCGCGGGCGTAGCGGCGGCGATCAGATCGTTATCAAGTGCGCCGCCCAACCCATGATCTTGCGTCTTGCTCCAGCTGAGCGTGGTGCCCTCGGCCGGGGTCACCCGGTGGAGCAGCTTCGACAGATCGATACCTTGCGCCTTCCAATGGGTCACTGCTTTGCGCGCATCGAGGCAATCGACCCGGCCCACCATTTCACCCACGGTGCGAAAGCCCAGCTCAGCCATTAGGCTGCGCAGTTCCTCGGCAACAAAGAAGAAATAGTTGATCACATCCTCAGGCTGGCCGGTGAAGCGCGCGCGCAGCACCGGGTCTTGAGTCGCCACGCCCACCGGGCAAGTATTCAGGTGGCACTTGCGCATCATGATGCACCCCGCCGCGATCAATGGCGCGGTGGCAAAGCCAAATTCGTCCGCGCCCAAAAGCGCCGCCACCGCCACATCGCGCCCGGTGCGCAATCCGCCATCGGCCTGAACCGCAATCCGGCTGCGCAGATTGTTGAGCAGCAGCGTCTGCTGCGTTTCCGCCAGCCCGATTTCCCACGGACTCCCGGCATGGGTAAGCGAGGTTAGCGGCGAAGCGCCAGTGCCGCCTTCATAGCCCGAGATCGTCACATGATCGGCGCGCGCTTTGGAAACGCCCGCCGCCACGGTGCCTACGCCCACTTCGGAAACCAGCTTGACCGAAATACGCGCGCGGCTGTTCACATTTTTGAGATCGTGGATCAGCTGCGCCAGATCCTCAATCGAATAGATATCGTGATGCGGCGGCGGCGAGATCAAGCCCACGCCCGGCGTCGAATGCCGGGTCTTCCCGATGATCTTATCCACCTTGTCGCCGGGCAACTGGCCGCCTTCGCCGGGCTTTGCGCCCTGCGCCATCTTGATCTGGATATCGTCAGCGTTGACCAGATATTCGGTGGTCACGCCAAAGCGCCCGCTCGCCACTTGCTTGATCGCCGAACGCATCGAATCGCCATTGCTCATCGGCACATAGCGATCGGGCTCCTCGCCGCCCTCGCCAGTGTTAGATTTGCCGCCGATGCGGTTCATCGCAATCGCCAGCGTGGTATGCGCCTCGCGGCTGATCGATCCAAACGACATCGCGCCTGTAGCAAAGCGCCGCACGATCTCGCTCGCCGGCTCTACCTCATCGAGCGGGATCGCTGGGCCAACCGGCTTCAATTGCATCAGGCCGCGGATCGTTAGCATCCGCTCCGACTGATCATTGATCGAGGCGGCGAATTCGAGGTACTTTTCGGGCAAGTTGCCGCGCACCGCGTGCTGCAGGCTAGCCACATTGCTTGCAGTCCACGCGTGCTCCTCGCCGCGCAGGCGCAGCTGATACATGCCGCCGACATCGAGCATTTTGCGGTAAATTGGGTTGTCGCCGTAGGCTTCGCTGTGGCGGCGCACCGATTCCTCAGCGATTTCGCTCAGGCCCACGCCTTCGATCATCGTCGCGGTGCCAGTGAAGTATTTCTCGATAAACACCGAAGACAGACCGATTGCATCAAAGATCTGAGCGCCACAATAAGATTGATAGGTCGAGATGCCCATCTTGGACATGACCTTGAGCACGCCCTTACCGATTGCTTTGACGTAGTTCTTTTCGGCATCTTTGGCGGAAATCGACAAATTTTTGTCGGTCCGCATCGCCTCAATCGTCTCAAACGCAAGATAGGGATTGATCGCTTCCGCGCCATAGCCCGCCAGCGCGCAGAAATGATGCACTTCGCGCGCCTCGCCGGTTTCGACTACCAGCCCGGTCTGCATGCGCAAGCCCTGCCGCACCAGATGATGGTGCACGGCAGAGGTTGAAAGCAGCGCGGGCATTGGAATGCGGTCTTGGTCCTGTGCGCGATCTGACAGGATCAGGATATTCTTGTCCGCCAGCACCGCCTCGGTTGCGGCCCAGCACATTTCTTTGATCGCCATCTCAAGGCCCTCGGCTCCACTGGAGGCGGCCCAAGTCGTGTCAATTGTCGCGGTACGAAAAGCACCATCCAGCACTGCCTCGACTGAGCGGATCTTGGCGATATCCACGTTGGTCAGGATCGGCTGATCGACCTCAAGCCGCTTGTGCGTGCCAGCATCATGGCCGAGCAGATTGGGGCGCGGGCCAATCATCGAGACTAGGCTCATTACCAATTCTTCGCGGATCGGATCGATCGGCGGGTTGGTCACTTGCGCAAAGTTCTGCTTGAAATAATCGTACAGCATCCGCGAACGATTTGAGAGCACCGCAATCGGCGTATCAGTGCCCATTGAGCCCAGCGGATCATCGCCGTTCAGCGCCATCGGCTCAAGGAACCGGGCGATATCTTCCTGCGTATAGCCAAACGCCTGCTGGCGCCTAAGTAGTGGATTAGCGAGCAGTGACGTGGTCACTTCTGGAAGTGCGCCCTCTTCCAGATGGACCACTTCCAGCTCTTTGAGCTTATACTGCGCGGCTTCTAGCCATTCTTCGTAAGGCTCTGCGGCGGCGAGTTGCGCCTTGATCTCTTCGTCTTCGATGATCCGGCCCTGCTCAAGGTCGATCAACAGCATGCGCCCCGGCTGAAGCCGCCATTTGCGCACGATATCCTCCTCTCGGAACGGCAATACGCCGCTTTCGGAAGCCATGCACACCAGATCATCGCGCGTGATCGAAAACCGGGCAGGGCGCAGGCCGTTGCGGTCCAGCGTCGCGCCGATCTGCCTGCCATCGGTAAACGCCACCGCCGCCGGGCCATCCCATGGCTCCATCAGCGCGGCATGATATTCGTAAAACGCGCGGCGCTTTGCATCCATCAGTGGATTGCCTGACCATGCCTCGGGGATCAGCATCATCACCGCATGCGCCAAGCTATATCCGCCCGCCAGAAGGAGTTCGAGCGCATTATCAAGGCTCGCGGTGTCAGACTGACCATGCGGGATCAGCGGCCACATCTTGTCGAGATCGGGGCCAAGCAACTCTGATTCCATCGTGCGGCGGCGCGCATTCATCCAGTTTACATTACCGCGCACAGTGTTAATTTCGCCGTTGTGGGCGATAAACCGATATGGATGCGCCAGCTTCCAGCTGGGGAACGTGTTCGTCGAGAAACGCTGATGCACCAGCCCAAGCGCCGAGACGCACGCCGGATTGCGCAAATCGTCGTAAAACCCGCCGACTTGCGTTGCCAGCAACAGTCCTTTGTAGACAATCGTACGCGACGAGAAGCTGGGCATATAAAGCTGGCGCACGCCCGGCAGATCATGCTTGGCGGCCAGCGCGGCGAGCGGATTCTGCGTTTGCTTGCGGATAGCCAGCAGTTTGCGCTCAAACGCATCCTGATCAGGGCAGTTGTCGCCGCGCCTGATCAGGCACTGGCGGATCACCGGCATCTGCTCAATCACCGCTTCGCCAAGCCCTTCGACTGTGGTTGGCACATCGCGCCAGCCGATCAGTTCCTGCCCTTCCTTGGCGATAAACTTTTCGAAAAATTCGGTCACAAATGCGCGGCTGGGCTCGTCTTGCGGCAGAAAGCACATTGCCACCGCATAATCGCCGGGCGGGGGCAAAACCTTGCCCTCTTTTTCCGCCCATGCGCGCAGCAGCGCATCGGGCAACTGAATCAGAATCCCCGCGCCATCGCCCAACAATGGGTCGGCACCGACCGCGCCGCGATGGTCAAGGTTGTGCAAAATCTCGAGAGCTTGTTCGATAATCGAATGGCTTTTGGTGCCCTTGATGTGGGCAACAAACCCTACACCGCATGCATCATGCTCGTTTCGCGGATCATAAAGGCCCTGAACCGGCGGAAAACCCATCTCGTAAATCGTCCTGCACCCAAGAGAAAAGCCACGCGCATACGAATCGTAATGCCCGAAAGGCAAACATTGTTGCGTCAAGGCTTCCCATGACTGCAGGATTGTTATTTTGCAAGAACGCCAGCCCGATTGCCCTTTGAGCCGGGATGGAAATACGATTGAGCGCCGATGCGGCTGTGGCTCTGGCCACGGCTGGGGCAAACTTTGGTGCTGTCTATCCCGCAACCGATGCCACTAGGCGGCTGGGCTCCCCAGGTTTGCGGATCAAGCTCACTCCCCCGGACGAGAGGTTCAGGCTTTGGCCGTCATCTGTTTCAATGTGGCAAGCGCCGCGCGCAACGCATC
>JBBRXQ010000024.1:0-12466 GCA_038238515.1 Sphingomonadales bacterium
CGAGTTCTTTCGGAGCTATTCGCCGCAGGGGTCGTATGGCGGCGGGTATCCCGCTTATGGCTATATGATGGTGCCCGTTTATTTGGTCCCAACTCCACAAAAGCCATACACAGAAACAACAACTACTACGGTCGAATATGTTACCGATAGACACACGCGCCAGCGCTATATTCCGAGGCATCCCGTCTCTCGCCAGAAGCGATTTAAGGAAAAGCGTGTTTATATAGGTAGCTAGAATGCTTAGGCGGTTTCAAACTGGGATCGCCAACAATTGAGCTTTTATTCAAATAAAAAGGCCCCACCGAACATTCCGGCGAGGCCTTTTTCGTTGTTATGGAAGACGTATCACAGCTTGCGGCCAATCAGCTCCTTCATAATCTCGCTTGTCCCGCCAAAGATGCGCGTAACGCGCGCGCCGCGCCATGCACGGGCAATCGCATATTCGTTCATGTAGCCCGCGCCGCCATGCAATTGAAGGCATTTGTCGACCACTTCCCATTGCAGCTCGGTATGCCACAGCTTCGCAGCCGCGCCTTCTTCAGGCGTGAGCTCACGCTTAAGATGACGTGCCAGCGCCCAGTCGAGGTGTGCCCAGCCGACTTGCAGCTTGGCCTTGAGATCGGCCAGCACAAAGCGGGTGTTCTGAAAATCAAGAATTGGCTTGCCAAACGCTTTGCGGTCGCGCGTAAATTCCACTGTCTCATCAAATGCGCGCTGCGCCGAAGCTTGCGCGCTGACAGCAATCGATAGGCGCTCCTGCGGCAATTCACTCATGAGATAGATGAAACCCTTGCCCTCTTCACCAAGGCAATTGGTCATGGGCACGCGCACATCATTGAAGAACAGCTCCGATGTGTCCGCTTCGTCCATGCCGATCTTGTCTAGATTGCGGCCCTTTTGAAAGCCCTCGCTATCAGCCTCAACCAGCAGGATCGATACACCTTTCCATGCCGGCTGTACGTCGGAATCGGTCTTGCAACACACGAGTACCAGATCGGCGTTCTGGCCGTTGGTGATATAAGTTTTCGAGCCATTGAGCACGTAGTGATTGCCATCTTTCTTGGCAGTTGTGCGCATGCCTTGAAGATCGGATCCTGTGCCCGGCTCGGTCATCGCAATGGCAGTGACGACTTCGCCTGACACCATCTTTGGCAGCCACTTACGCTTCTGCTCTTCCGATCCATACGAGACCAAGTAGTTGACGACGATATCAGATTGCAGCGAAAAACCAGTCGCAACCCGTCCGTAGTAAGAGCTTTCCTCGTCGACGATTGCGTTATAACCGAAATCAAGCCCTAGGCCGCCGTATTCTTCCGGAACAGTGGGGCACAGCATTCCAAGTTCGCCCGCCTTGGGCCAAACTGACTTAGGAACGATGCCTGCATCAGCCCATTCATTGGCATGCGGAGCAATTTCGCTTTCGAGAAACTTGCGCACCGTCTGCCGGAACGCTTCGTGATCCTCGTTATACGCGCTGCGGGGAATTACATCGAGCGACATGGGCGCACCCTTTCTGCTGGTTTAGATTTGCACTACTGAGATACGCAATCAGCAGCATGCCGGTCAATCAAAATTAATCGATCGATTAAGACCCTTTCGGGCTCACTGGTCAGATCGCACCGCCGGTCAACCGCTGGCAAATCAGATCAAGCTGATCAAGCGTGGTATACCGAATTGTCACTGCCCCGGTCCGATGATCAGCGTCAGTGCTAATTGTGACTTTGAGCCCCAGAAACTCCTCTAGATGCGCCTGCACGGCCGCGATATCGGCCGAGCCGGTTGCATCGCGAACCGCGCGTGCGCGCCGGGGCGGAGCATCTGGGCGAGTCGCGCGCTTGGCTAGCCGCTCGGTATCGCGCACTGAGAGTCCTTTGGCGACGACTTCTCGTGCAATCGGCAACGGATCGGGCACGACGGTTAAAGCGCGTGCGTGACCCATCGACAGCACGCCCTGCTGAACCATATCGAGCACTGCTTCGGGCAAGCTCAGCAAACGCATAAGATTTGCGACATGGCTGCGCGATTTATCGACAAAGGTCGCAATATCCTGCTGGGTCAGCCCATCCTGTTCGGAAAGGTGATGATATGCACGCGCCTCTTCGATCGGATTCAGATCTTCGCGTTGCAGGTTCTCTATCAGCGCCAAGGCGCTCACTTCGCGATCATCGAGGACGCGCACAATGGCAGGAATTTCATGCAACCGCGCACGTTGCGCCGCGCGCCAACGCCGCTCCCCAGCGACGAGTTGGTAGCGCCCCGGCGCAAGCGACCGCACAACCACTGGCTGAATCATCCCGCGAGCCGCAATGGAGCGGGCCAGTTCTTCGAGCGCGTCCTCATCAAAATGGCGGCGCGGCTGATCGGGATGGGGCTCAATCTCAGCAACAGACAGCATCGCCATGCCAGAAACGCGAGGCGCCAGAGTATCTCCCGCAGCTCGAACAGAAATCCTTGAGACCGCTTCTTCGCGCCTTGTTTCTCCCAAAAGCGCGCCGAGTCCGCGCCCAAGCGCTGCTCTTTTGGCTTGAGGGACCACCTTTACCGTCGTTTCCTCTTCGCTCATGCGGCTTTCCTTTGTGCAGGCAGACGGCCAATAAGTTCGCGCGCTAGCTTGATATAAGCCTGCGATCCTGAGCAAGCGTGATCATAGATGAGTGCAGGCAAACCGTGGCTGGGGGCTTCGGAGAGGCGAACATTGCGCGGTATCACCGCTTCAAATACGAGATCATTCAGGCATGATCGCACGTCTTCAGCCACCTGATCGGTTAGCCGGTTACGGCGATCATACATCGTCAGCACAATGCCCAGAATGCCCAAATCGGGGTTAAAACGCTCTTGCACGCGCTCGACGGTTTGAAGCAGCTGACTTAGCCCTTCGAGCGCAAAGAATTCGCACTGAAGCGGGACGAGCAGAGTATCCGCAGCTGTAAGCGCATTCAGCGTCAGCAGCCCGAGCGAAGGCGGGCAATCAATCAAGCAAATCTCGTAACCACCATCGGCCACCAAGGCAGCGCGCAGCTTGCCAGTGCGATCTTCCATACTCACCAGTTCAACTTCCGCACCAGACAGATCGACCGTAGCGGGAATAACATCGAGGCCCGGAATACGCGTGGACATCGCGCATGTGGCGATGCTCGCCTGCTCGATCACGAGGTCATAAGAGGAATATTTGCGGTCAGCAGCGCTCACGCCAATTCCAGTTGAAGCATTACCCTGAGGGTCAAGATCGATCAGCAGCACTTTCCAACCCGTGGCCGCAAGCGCTGTGGCGATATTAATAGCGGTGGTGGTCTTGCCCACTCCACCTTTCTGGTTCGCGATGGCGATGGTAATCATCGGTTGCTTCCTCGCTAGTAACGGCGGGAGATTGATTGCGCTTGCGGGCTGTCCTTAAGCCGCCCAGCAATAATGCCGGCTGCGGGATCGGTCAGCGATTGTTCCACGTGAAACAGATGGTCCCATTGCGGGCTCAGCCTCCTTAGCTCATTCGCCGCTTTGGCGCCCTTGGGCAACAACCAAAGTGTTTCGGGCGTGGAAAAGCGCGATGACAGAGCAAGAAGCTGGTCTAGGGGTGCGAAAGCACGCGCTGAAATCACGCTCCACTTAGTGCTCGGTAGATCCTCCACGCGCATTGTCAAAACTTCGGCTTGAGCAAGACCAAGCTCTGTGCACGCGTGCGCGAGCCACGCTGTACGCAAGCGTCGCGAGTCAACCAATGTGACGTGGCGCTCCGGTTCTAGCGCGGCTATAACCAAGCCGGGGAATCCGGCGCCCGTGCCTAGATCAAGCCAGGTTCCTTGCGGCACTGTTTCACGTGAAATCTGTAAAAGCTGCGCACTATCTACGATATGCCGACTCCAAATGTGTGGCAGAGTGCTTTTCGCCACAAGATTTTGCTGTTCACTCGCCTCAATGAGCAGGTCGGCCAAGCGTGAGAGTCTCGACATCGCAGTATCGCTAACGCCAAGCACGCCGCTTAGCCAGGCCTTCGCCTCATCCTCGCCTTTGATCATGACGCCAATTGTCTGCGGCGTGCATGAACCAAAAGACTAGCAAGCGCGGCCGGCGTAATGCCAGCGACACGACCAGCCGTGGCGAGCGTATCCGGCTCGGCACGGGCCAAACGCTCGACCATTTCAAGCGACAAACCAGGCACGGTTTCGAATGGGAACCCTTCACCCAACGGGACTGTATCACTCGCACGTAAGTCGCGCAGGGCGGCCGCCTGTCGAACAAGATATGGGGCGTACAACGCATCCTCTTCAATTTCCTCGGCGAGCATAGCGTCGCCCATCACCTCATCAAGAAACGGCCTTAGCCGCTCTAGCGTCACCTCGGGGAAACGCAGCCAATCGGCGAAGGAGCGTTGCACTCCATCAGCTCGCACACCAATCCCCACCTCCGACAGTTCTGCACCTGTCGCTTTCGTCAAAAGGCGGGCTTCCAGTTTCGCGCGCGCGCCCTCACGGATTTCGAACCAGCGACGCCGCTCCTCGCCCACGCAGCCTGCCGATATCCCCAGCGCTGTCAATCGTGAGCTGGCATTGTTAGCCCGCAATCGAAGGCGGTATTCTGCACGGCCCGTAAGCATCCGATAGGGCTCGGTGACACCGTCAAGCGTAAGGTCATCTACCATCACCGCCATGTAGCTTATTGTCCGATCAAGCGGCGCAGGGGCCCGTTCGAGCACACTCGCTGCTGCATGCATTCCGGCAATCAGGCCTTGTGCAGCTGCTTCCTCATATCCCGTCGTTCCGTTAATCTGGCCTGCACAAAACAATCCCGGAATCGCTTTTACCTCAAGGCTGCGACGCAAAGCCCGTGGATCAATGTGATCGTATTCTACCGCATAACCGGGCTCAATAATCTGAACCTCTTCAAGCCCTTCGATCGAGCGCATCATCGCCCATTGTACATCGACCGGAAGCGACGTTGAAACGCCGTTTGGATAAACAGTGTGATCGTCCAGCCCTTCAGGTTCTAGGAATATCTGGTGTCCGTTGCGATCGCCAAAACGGTGGATCTTATCTTCAATCGAAGGACAGTAGCGGGGGCCTTGCGCGTCGATGGCGCCGCTAAACAAAGGTGACCGTTCGAGCCCGCCGCGTATCAAATCATGGGTTTGATGATTGGTGCGCGCGATGGCGCAGAAAACCTGTGGTTGACTGCGGCGCCGCGTGACGGGCGACATGGTCCAGAAATCAGGATCGCTCGGCTGCTCTACCAAACGCGCCCAATCGATCGTCCTTCCGTCCAGCCGGGGCGGTGTGCCCGTTTTGAGACGCGCCATTGGCAATCCAGCGCTCCGCAATTGCGCAGCCAACTGATGCGCCGCATTTTCACCAATCCGGCCACCCTCCATCCGTTCTTCACCCCGGAACATACGTCCGCCTAGAAACGTGCCGGTGCAAATCACAACTGCCGGAGCGTGCAGCGCGGTACCATCTGCAAGATCGACCCCAGCAACGCGGTTTTGCTGAACCCGGAGCCCAGCGACCTCGCCTCGAATCACGCTAAGACCAACTTGTAGCCCCACCATCCGTTGCACTGCAGTTTGAAAGAGTCTGCGATCGGCTTGGATGCGAGGACCTTGCACCGCGCTGCCTTTTGACCGATTTAGCATGCGGTAATGGATCGCCGCTTGATCGGCAGCGCGCGCCAGAATTCCGTCAAATGCATCAACCTCACGGACTAGATGGCCTTTGCCGAGTCCGCCTATCGCTGGGTTGCAGGACATGGCCCCAATCCGTGCTGGATCAAAGCTGATCAGCGCCGTTCGTGCTCCCATTCGTGCGGCCACCGCCGCGGCTTCAACCCCCGCGTGGCCTCCACCAACTACAATCAGATCAAACTCATGCATGTAACGTTCAGTACGCCAACGCGCTATTTTCGTCAAAGCGCGTGTTGTTTCACGTGGAACACGCTTATTTTCCGATGCAAAACCGACCAAACAAAGCATCAAGCATCTCTTTGGTGCCAGTTTGGCCGGTAAGATAATCCAAGCCCGCGCGTGCCAAACGCAAATACTCCGCTATAAGAACAGCATCAGTTTGAAGCGACGCTCCAGCAAGCGAAGCCTGAACCGTCGCTAGGTGCGCATGCTGACGCGCGTTCAGCGCTGCGTCCCCAGGGACCGGCATTGTACGCCTTGCCAACTCAACAAGCGCTGAGCGCAAGAATGTTAAGCCTTCCCCGGTTAAGGCTGAAACTCGGAAATGATGTTTATGCTTTAGCATGCTGCCCGCGCGATCGCATTGCGCCGCTACCTCCCACGTGCGTACGCTCACCGGACCATCGCCTTCACATCCAAGCCACAGCACAAGATCTGCTTGGCCTGCCTCCGTCCGAGCTCGAGCAATCCCGATCGCCTCCACTTCGCCAAAGCCATCCTCGCGCAGTCCGGCGGTATCGACAAAGCTGAACGGTACCCCTTCCAACGCAACTGACCGCACCACGAGGTCGCGCGTAGTGCCCGGTTCTGCCGCAGTAATCGCTGCCTCATGCTGAACCAGCGCATTGAAGAGCGTCGATTTTCCAGCATTCGGCGGTCCGGCAAGTACAACTCGAAAGCCATCGCGCAGTGATTCTGCCCGAGGCCTCGCTAACCATTCGTGGATCTCGCTGGCGAGCACGCTACAAGAACCGTCGATATCCGCCAGCAAACCGCCACTCACATCATCCTCATCGGAAAAATCAAGCGCCGCCTCAACCTGCGCGGACAGAGCAAGCAACCTCTCTCGCCATGCTCCCACAACGCGCGACAATTGTCCTCCAGCCATCGCGAGTGCGGTGCGCCGCTGCAACTCGGTCTCCGCTGCTAGCAGATCGGCGAGCCCTTCTGCCTCTGCAAGATCAATCCGTCCGTTTAGAAACGCACGCTGGGTAAATTCACCAGCGTGAGCCGACCGCAGACCAGGGATCGCCGCAAGCGCAGCTTCAACTGCCACCACAACCGCACGACTGCCATGCAAATGCAATTCGGCAATATCCTCTCCGGTCGCGGAAAATCTGCCGGGGAGCCAAAGCACGAGGGCTTGGTCGAGCTCCAAACCGAGCGCAGGATCATAAAGCCGCGCATACGTGGCGCGCCGAGGCTGCGGTAGACGCTTCATGAGCGCACTGAGCGCGGCGCCTGCAAGAGGGCCGCTAACCCTTACCAATGCGATCCCAGCGGGAGGCCGGCCAGAACTCAACGCAAAGATTGTGTCAAGCTGCATAACGAGAATCGTTATCACCAAGATCGCGGCATACTAGCATGTGCTATTTCTTTTCGCTTACTGGCTTGAAACCTGCTGCCGCAGCACTTGCGCCCTGTTCGATGAACTGATGAAAAAACTTCAGGCCCATTTCCCCCAAGGGGGCAAGTTGTTTCGCATAGCCTTGTAATTGATCGATATTGCTGACACCTTGCATAGCCTTTGTGATAGCGTCGACATAGGCATCATTAGCTTTGGCAACGTCTGGCAGGCCGAGAAAGCGGCGCGCTTCCTCAGGCGAACAATCGACTTCTAGATTTACCTTCATGGTGTTTCCCTAATGAGATGACGTATGCTGATGTGCAGGACTGAGACTGTCATGCGAGCTTGGCAAAGTCCATGCTAGAGACCAAGCGACCGATTGTCGGCTGACTGCACAAATATGGACAAGGCACATGGGCAGATAGATGAAAATACCAGCGGGGGACAAGGAAGCGAGAAAACCCGTTATATACAGCTACGCCCGCAGATCGTCCCCCAGCGGCTATTATTGTCATACCAGAGGTTTTTGGCGTGAACACGGGCATTCGCAGAAAATGTGAAGACTGGGCAGCACTTGGATACCTAGCACTCGCCCCTAATGTGTTTTGGCACTTTGCTCCAAGTGTTGAACGCGATCCTGAAGTGCTGGAACAAATACATCAAGCCTTTGAGTATTTTTAACGATGCCGTCTTCGAAGCCAATTTGCGCTGAAAATTGTACCCAAAGTTGATACAACCACAGCGAGCGGCACAACAGCAACGGAGTGAACCATGCAGTTAGGATTGGGGGGCTGGCACAAAGCTATGAGTGAGGGCTGTCCCGCAGAGCAGATGAGGACACTTATCGCTGACGATGCGGTGTTTCATTCGCCTGTCGTACACATGCCGCAGCAAGGTCGCGAAAAGGTAATTCTCTATCTCACCGCCGCCAGTCAAACGTTTGCAGGCAGCGAGTTTGCCTACGTTCGCGAGCTTGTTCACGGTCTCGACGCATGTCTTGAATTTACAGCCACGATCGATGGCATAGTGATCAATGGAATCGATCTGATCCGCTTTGATACGCAAGGCCGCATCGTGGATTTCAAGGTCATGGTTCGACCGTTAAAAGCCGTAAACATGCTTTGGCAAAAAATGGCCGAGCAGTTGAAAAAGTAGCTTTTGCTCGGCCTCTACTGGTTCATGGTCGCAAAAAAGTCCTCGTTCGACTTAGATTCCTTCATCTTGTCGAGCAGAAATTCCATCGCGTCGATCGTGCCCATTTGCATGAGAATTCGGCGCAAAACCCACATTTTCGACAGTTGGTCTTTCGGAACCAAGAGTTCTTCCTTGCGGGTGCCGGATTTTCCGACATCGAGCGCCGGAAAAATGCGCTTATCCGCGATCTTGCGATCAAGCACGATTTCCGAGTTACCAGTGCCCTTAAACTCTTCGAAAATAACCTCATCCATGCGGCTGCCCGTGTCGATCAAGGCGGTGGCAATGATCGAGAGAGAGCCACCTTCCTCAATGTTGCGCGCAGCGCCAAAGAAGCGCTTTGGACGCTGGAGCGCATTAGCATCTACACCGCCGGTGAGCACTTTGCCCGACGAGGGCACAACAGTGTTGTAAGCCCTGCCAAGGCGAGTGATCGAATCGAGCAGAATGACAACGTCGCGCTTGTGCTCAACCAACCGTTTGGCTTTTTCGATCACCATTTCGGCAACTTGGACGTGACGGCTCGCAGGCTCGTCAAACGTTGAGGAGATAACCTCGCCTTTCACCGAGCGCTGCATATCAGTGACTTCTTCAGGACGCTCGTCAACCAGCAGCACAAGCAAGAAAACTTCCGGGTGATTGTCGGTGATTGCCTTTGCCATATTCTGCAACAACACCGTTTTCCCGGTGCGAGGCGGCGCGACGATCAATGCACGCTGGCCTTTGCCTTGCGGGCTGACAAGGTCGATCACGCGCGCTGACTTGTCTTTGACGGTGGGATCTAGCGTATCAAGCCGCAGTCGCTCATTTGGATAAAGCGGAGTCAAGTTGTCAAAATTGACGCGGTGACGAACAGCGTCTGGATCATCGAAGTTTACTTTGATGAGCCGGGTAATGGCAAAATATCGCTCGCCGTCCTTCGGTGCGCGAATTTCACCTTCAACAGTGTCCCCCGTGCGCAAACCCCATTTACGGACTTGATTGGGTGATACGTAGATATCGTCAGGGCCAGCAAGGTAATTGGCCTCGGGGCTGCGAAGAAATCCGAAGCCATCGACCATAACTTCGATGGTGCCGATGCCGAGGATTTCCTCGCCGTCTTCGGCCACTTCTTTGAGGATCGCAAACATCAGATCTTGCCGGCGAAGGGTAGAGGCGCCTTCCACATCGAGTTCCTCGGCCATTTCGACCAGCTCGGCAGGTTTTTTGCGCTTTAATTCTTTAAGATGCATTGTCGTTCAAGTTTCCAAAATGCGGACAGGTTTTCAAAATACGGAAAAATTGCGGACCAGAAAAGTCATTGGGCTTGGGGAAAGCGGACCTTTCCAGCAGAATGCGTTACACGCTAACTGCTGAATTCCAGTACTATATCGGCCGCATAAGCCTAGCAGAAGCCCTCGTCAATCGAAGAACCCTGCGGTATCAAAGCAACCTTACACCGCGAAACCTGTCAAAACGGCTTCACGATCACCAAAATAACAATCAGCACGGTAGCAATGCCCGGAACCTCGTTTAACAGGCGAAGCTTACGTCCGCTTACAGATCTGTTCCCCGAGGCCAGCTTTTTCGCATAGCCTGCCAGCCACACGTGATATGCTGTCAGCGCCAAAACAAGCCCAATTTTTGCAGTCAGCCAGCCAGTTCCTAGCCAGCCACCACCAACCGTTAGGGTCAATCCAAGAACCCAAACTGCGACCAATGCCGGCCACATGATAATTTTCAGCAGCTTACTCTCGCGATCAATCCAAACTGCATTTTCCGCCGAGGCAGGTGCAGTTTCTTGGTGATACACAAAAAAGCGTGGCAACATGAATAGACCTGCCATCCAAAAAATGACAAAAATAACGTGGCCTGCTTTGAGCCAAGGGTAAATCATCACGAGCACCTGCATCATAGTTTTCATCTTAACGCGTTGTCAGCGCATATGAAACTTTCGAGATTCAAACTTAGGCCGGATTGCCTTTAATACCCCACCGAGCATGGTCGAGGATTTTAAGCAGCAAGCTTAGTAAACGGGTTTAAGGGCGCCATTCGCGCACAATTTTCAACAGCTGCTCCACATGGTCGATCGGAGTAAACTGGCCGATGCCGTGACCTAGATTGAAAATGTGTGGACGATCGGCAAAGATCTCAAGAATACGGCGCGCTTGTAGTTCAAGCTCGGTGCCACCTGCAAGCAACAACAGGGGGTCAAGGTTACCCTGCACAGGCAATCCTGCAGGCAGGGCACGCGCTGCCCAAATTGGATCAATCGTCTCATCAACGCCGATGGCGTCGACACCAGTACCCTGTGCATACGCTACTAGCTTTTCTCCAGCGCCCTTGGGAAAGCCAATGATGGGGACCTGGGGATGGCGACGTTTCATCTCCTTGGTTATCCAAGCGTTTGGCTCTATCACCCAACGGTCAAATTCCGCGGGGGCCAAGCTGCCAGACCAGCTGTCAAACAGCTGCAAACCCTCCGCGCCTGCCTCAACCTGTCCACACAAATACTCGACCGTCACCGTACCAATTGCTTCGATGATTGCTGCAAACGCACTAGGATCGCGATAAGCAAGTGCCCGCGTTTCATGATGATCACGGCTACCTTCACCGGCCGCCATGTATGTTGCAACTGTCCAAGGGCTTCCGGCAAAGCCCATTAAAGTGGTCTCAGGCGCGAGCGCTGCCTTCACCTTCGCAACAGTAGCATATATTGGATCTAAGCGCTCAGGGACAGCTTGGAGGGTCTCTAGTGCTTTATCTAGTAGGCGAGGCGAGAGGCGAGGGCCTTCGCCAGCAAGAAATTCTAAATTTTGACCCATGGCGTAGGGCACAATAAGAATGTCGGAAAAGAGGATGGCACCATCAAACCCAAACCTGCGTATCGGTTGGATCGTGATTTCTGCTGCAGCGTCGCTATCGTAAACCAGATTGAGAAAGCCGCCTTTGTCAGCGCGGAGCTCTCGATATTCGGGCAGATAACGCCCAGCCTGCCGCATGAGCCAGACGGGGCGTTGTTCAAGATTGGCGCCATTCAGAGTTTCGAGCAGAGGCTTGAATGCGGTATTGGTCATGTCTCTTCCGGTTCCAATCACTCTAATTAAGAGTCTTATAGATAGGGTAGATGAGGGTAGATGGTCTTGTGGATATCGGGGATGGCGCGCGTCTGCCTGATTTGTCCGGCACTCTCCACAAAAAAGTGCTAACGTGACTCACGATGTCATGCAGGCAAGCTTTAGTTATCCCCGCTCTCCGCTCCCTGTGGGGAAAAACTTTGATCCTGTTCAAAATGATACGGTGTGAAGATCCATGTCGAGGACATAAATGCCTTGCGGACTTGTCGCCCGATTTATCCCGTGGTTTATCCTATCACATTCCACAGCCTCATCCCGAGGTGAGGTAGGGATTCCGATGCAACGACTGCATTTGCACCTCCTGTCAGATTCGACCGGTGAAACTTTGGAAATGATCGCCAAGGCAGCGCTTGCCCAATTTGATGATGCCGATGTTGTGCGGCACTTCTGGCCTATGGTTCGTTCACAACAACATCTTGATCGGATCATGGCCGAAATTGCCGCAAATCCTGGACTTGTGCTTTACACCTTAGTCAATGCAGAAACTCGAGAATCCTTGGAAAAGCGGTGCGTTTTGCTGGGTTTACCAAGTGTTCCGGCACTCGACACGGTTACGAGCGCGCTCGAACAACATTTGGGCAAGGTGGCCAAGGGTCGTCCTGGACGCCAGCATGCGATGGATGATGCTTATTTTCGCAGGGTTGATGCCATACACTTCACGATCGCTCATGATGATGGCGTCGCATGGGAGGATTGGGAGGCCGCTGATATTGTTCTGGCGGGCGTTTCCCGTAGTTCAAAAACGCCGACCTCAATTTATCTTGCAAACCGAGGTTACAAAGTGGCAAATATTCCAATTGTTGTGGAAAGTCCGCCTCCTGCATCCTTGTTTAGTCTTCGGCGTCCGTTGGTCGTTGGTCTGACAACAAGCCCCGAAAGGCTGATTCAGGTGCGCCGAAATCGATTGCTTTCGCTTAA